>JAFZGF010000039.1 GCA_017555565.1 Oscillospiraceae bacterium | reverse complement strand
GAGCGACAGTAATCTTGGGGATGTAGTTTTTTATCAGAAGAAAGTGCTGAGGCACGAAATTGTACACGCGTTCTTGTTTGAAAGTGGTATGGCTGAGAACAGCAAGCGCAGTGAAGCGTGGGCTATGAATGAGGAAATGGTAGACTGGTTGGCATTTCAAGGGCCGAAATTAATTTTAGCGTGGCATGAAGCGGGGGCGTTATGATGGATGTAATTAATGTTTGCGAAAAGATTAAGAGAGCTATAGAAATTAAGGGTGCTGACTACGAAAAGCTGAAAGACCTGTTTGATATGGCACGTTTATGTGAAACGAGAGAAGAAAAGCAGAAGTGGTATAAATATATCCGAATGGAAGGTCGAAAAATCCCTGAATCAGAGGTGTATGAGTTGGTAAAACAGACGTACATACAGGGGGCACGCGATGGGGTGTTCGATGACTACATCATAGCTTTGGAGTGGGAAAGAGAGCCAGAAAAACGATTTTATCTACCACGCAGAGATGTGCTGAAAGTAGTAGTAGATGACCTGCAAGACCTGTTTGACGGCAAGCTGGATTTCTTGGGCGTTAGCTTACCAACTCGAGTTGGCAAGAGCACTCTGTGTATTATTTTTATGACGTTCGTTATGGGGCATAGGCCTGATATTGCGAATGTGATGAGCGGTCACAGTGACAAACTGACAGACAGCTTCTATCGTGAGCTGTTGAGTATTATTACCGATGATACTCAGTATTTATGGGGTGTAATATTTAACGATGTAAAAATTGTGGATAACAGTGCTAAGAATGAAACTATAGACTTAGGGAGGAAGAAACGATTCCCTACTATGACCTGCCGAAGTATCAGTGGTACACTGACTGGTGCTGTTGAAATTGGTACTGGTGGCGTACTGTACTGTGATGACTTGATTGAGGACTTGGAAGAAAGTTTGAACCCGGTTCGTCTGCAGAATAAATATGACGCATATCTGAACCAGCTTAAAGACCGTAAAAAACTGGGCGCAGTTGAGTTGATGGTAGGTACACGATGGAATGTAGCTGATCCACTTGGCCGTATTGAAGAGCAGTACAGAGATAACCCACGCTACAGATTCAGGGTAATATCTGCGCTGAATGACGAAGGCGAAAGTAATTTTAATTATAAGTACGGTCTGGGTTTTAATACTGCATACTACGAAGATATGAAAGCGAGTATCGATGATGCAACGTGGATGGCGAAATATATGGGTAATCCGTATGTGCGTGAAGGGTTGCTGTTCCCTGCTGCTGAATTGCAGTATTTCAACGGGGTTCTGCCTGATGGCGAACCTGACAGAAAGATGGCTGTAGTAGATACTGCGTGGGGCGGTGGCGACAGTCTGAGTATGCCGATAGCGTATGTGTATGGTAACGATGTGTACATAGTTGACGTAGTATTTAATTCGGGGGATAAAACGGTGACACGCCCTGTGGTAATAGGTCAGCTTAAAAAGTATCACCCGCACATGGTGAGATGGGAAAGTAATAACGGTGGCGACGAATACGGCGGTATTGTAGACGAACGGCTTAGAAAAGATGGCGTGAAGATTAATATGAGCTATAAGAAAGCGCCGACCACACAGAGTAAGCTGAGTAGAATTATTCAGTACGCGCCAGATATTAAGAGATTTTATTTCCTTGACGAGAAGAATCGTAGCAGTGAGTATGCGAGGTTTATGCGCGAGGTTACAACGTTCACTGTGAGTGGCAAAAACCTGCACGACGATAGCGTCGACGCGTTAGCGATGCTGGTTGATTTTATGACAAGTGGTGTAAAAGTGGTAACAGTTGGTAGGAGACCGTTTTAATGAATAAAGAAATTATATTTAATGGCGTAAAATATCGTTTAATGGGTGGCGGTAGATATTATCTGAGCCAGTCTACGACAAATGCAGGGCGAGTAGGAGCTAAAGGGCTTCACGTTGCTGTATGGGAGTATTATTCAGGTCAGAAAGTGCCAGATGGTTATTGTGTTCATCATATAGATGGCAATACGCTAAACAACGATTATTCAAACTTAGAATGTGTTGAAATCAAAAAGCATTTATCAGACCACGCAAAGAATAATCTCGAAAGTTCCGTGTACAGAGCCAAAAACAAAGAACAGTTGCTTGAAGCTCAGGAGAAAGCTAAGGAATGGCATAAATCTAAAGAAGGCAGAGAGTGGCACAAGGCACATACTGAAAACTCTCTCGCAAAAGCGTGGGCTTTTAGAGAAGAAAGGACTTGCGAAGTCTGTAGCGAAACATACATTGCGAAAACAAAGCGTTCAAAATATTGCTGTCAAGAGTGTAAAAGCAAAGCTGCTTGGCAGCGTCAGAAACGGCGTAAAAATCAGATGTAAAACAGAAAATCGGTTTACATACGCCTGTTTTTGCCGTTTCATTTCAAAATACGGCATATGAAAAGCCGATTTTCGAGTTTCATCGAAATCAACATATAGTATTACCGAGAGTAATATTTACAATATATAATACTATATGTTGATTTTTACAGAAAATTATGATATAATAAAGTAAGGTGAAAAAGTATGAATTATGGTCGAAAAATTATATATACAGACGCTACTGTAATCACCGCCGAGAATGTAATACAGGAAGTAGATAAAGCGTTCGCTGTTCACCAGCAGAACCACTTCGACAGTGAAAAACTGTAT
>JAFZGF010000038.1 GCA_017555565.1 Oscillospiraceae bacterium | reverse complement strand
CACTCGGCAAGACAAATACTCTGCACTCAAAGAGACAGGTATACAGCTACATCACAAAAGAAGAAGTAGCAAAAAAAGTTTTTGACGAAATCGCACCAAAATACGAAGACCGCAACGGTGGTTACACAAGAATCATCAAAATCGGCCCACGTCGTGGTGACGCTGCTGAAATGGCAATCATCGAACTGGTTTAATCCATTAGATAAATATAATTATACATCCCCCGAGAAATCGGGGGATTTTTATTTTGCCTAAAAAGTAACAAAACAGTCACTTAATAATTAATATCTTTCTTTTTTGTCGAAATTAGTGTATTATATATTAAACAAGATATTGATTTTATGGAGAATTATAATGTCAGGCAAAAAATCAAATAAGAAAAACAATATTTCAAAAAGCATTAAATACATATTCCGCCAGGCTAAATCCGGTAGCAAATTGCATATAGGCATAATAGCAGTTGCCCTTGCGGCTCTTATGTTGCCAATATTTATGGTAGCTTGCGGCGGGAATAATGACATAGTTGACGAATATGTTGAAAACGAGCTGGACCAGTCCTACGATAAAGACCAGGAAGCCCTTGATGTTGAACAGCTGGGCAATACAATCCTTATGGAAACAGAGGATGCTGGCCAGGAATATATAGACAACACTCTCTTTATAGGCGACTCCAACACAGTTCGTACCCAGGTTTATGGTCACACCACCTGGAACAATGTAGTAGCTGCTGTATCGATGGGGGTACAACATATTCCAAATCTTAAAATGACATATTTTAAAGGATATAAAGAAGCTGTAACGGTACCCGAAGCTGTAAAGATTATCCAGCCACAGCGTATTATCATTACATATGGTACAAACAATACTCTTGGCTTTACTGTTGAAGATTTTATAAAAATGTATAAAGATGGCCTCAATGCCATCAAAAAGGCCTATCCTTACGCTGAAATTATAATCAACTCTATCCCTCCTGTTGACAAAGAACGTGAAAACACAGCCATCACAATGCAGACAATCGACAAGATGAACAAGGCTTTGTCCGAAATGGCAAAAGAAGAGGGATATAAGTTTATCAACTCTGCAGAAGCATTGAAAGATGAAAAAACAGGCTTTGCAAAAAAAGATTACACAATAGGCGATGGTGTTCATCTCAGTAAGTTGGGAATGGACGCAATGTTTGAATACTTCCGCACTCACGCATATATCACTGAAGACAAACGCCCTAAACCACTGAAAAAAGTGCCTGAAAGAGAGGAAACCCCTACAGGTGTTATCAGTGAAGACCCTATCGCAGTACGTGGAACAAGAATCAGAATTGTTTTCCAGTCATCAGATGTTAACCTGGGCAGGGTAGAAGGTGAAGTTGAACAGAAAATCAAGCGCACAATTACATCACAGCCAGTAAGAGCTGTTCCAGTAACAGAAAACGGTGGCGTGTTTACAGGCTGGTCCTGCAATGTAGAAGGCCTTTCTTCTACATCAGAAGATTCAGTAACATTTACAGTACCTAAGGTTGATGAAAATGTAACAGAAATTGTAATCACAGCCAACTTTGCTAAAGTAGGGCTTGGAATTAAAGCAGACGGAAATCTGACAAAATCAATAAAACTTGATAAAGGTCAGTCAAAACAGCTTACAGCTGATATTACAGCTGCATTTAGAGGCGATAGGACGGTGACTTGGACAAGTGAAGATTCCTCAATTGCCAAAGTTGATGAAAATGGTAATGTAACAGCAGTAAATGGTGGTAAAACACAGATTATCGCTTCAATATTGGGTAATAAAATATACACAGTATGTGATGTAGTTGTAAATCAGCCATTGGAAGGTATTTCAATTTCTGGTGACAGCGCCGTTATGGTGGGCGGTACAGTTCAGCTTAAAGCTGAATTGAAACCAGCAGGTGCTTCTGCTGATGTCAATAACACAGTATGGTCCTCAAGTGATGAATCAGTTGCTACAGTTGTTGCAGGCGGTAAAGTTACAGCTAAAAAGGAAGGCACAGCAGTAATCACAGCTACACTTGATGGATTTACTGCACAGCATACTGTCAATGTGACACGGCCTAAACCACTTGAAAGCATTTCTCTGTCTGGCACTACAGAACTGTTTGAAGGCGAAAAGACACAGCTGACAGTAGCATATAATCCTGCTGATACAACTGAAAGCAAAGCGGCAAAATGGTCCAGCAGTGACACATCCGTTGCTACAGTATCCGAAGGTGCTGTTGTAGCAAACTCTGCTGGTACTGCAGAAATTACCTGCACAGTAGGCAATTGCACGGCCAAGATTACAATTGTTGTAAAACAGGAACCTAACTATGTGAAATCCGTTTCACTGTCAAACGGTGAAATTACATTGACACCTGGTGGTACAGCCACACTTACCGCAACCCCTGTACTGGCTTTTCCAGACAGACCTGAAGGGGTGGACACAACTGCCAGCTGGTCATCTGCCAACGGCTATGTTTCTGTAAGCGGTGGCACAGTGACTGTGCGCAGCGACCTTACCAGCCCATCTGGTACACTTACAGATACAGTTACTGTAACTGTGGGCGGCCGGTCTGCAACCTGTGTTGTGGTTATTACAGATGTACCTGTTCCGGTTATAAAATGTGCTTCCTGCGGCGGTGAAGGTCATACAGCAGAAAATCACTGTTCCTGGTGCAATGCTGTAAATTGCACAGCAACTCATTGCCCAGAATGCGGTTCTACAGAGCACACACAGCATCCACAACCAATACCTGAACAACCTGCAGATCCTGCGCCAGTCCCAGAAACAACAGAATAAAACAAAAAGACAAGGTATCCTGTGATGCCTTGTCTGTGTTATATAAGGAAAATAATATGATAAAAAAGTTAATTTGCTTTTTGATGCTGCCGATACTTTTACTTATAAGTTCCTGCGCAGAAGAACAACCCAGCTCACATCCGCAGTCTCCATCTTCTTCACGGATGGAAAGCAGCAGTGTTTCTTTACAGCAGGAAAGTACAGTTACACCACAGTCAGAAAAAACAGAACAGTCTGCTGTAATATCTGACAATGTCTTGTATACATTTGTAGATACGGATTTTCTTTTACCTTGGGAAGGGTATGGTGATGTATATTATCAACCTGTTTCATACACAGTTGATGGTCAGCAACTCAGGCGTGTAGACGAAGAAAAAGGATGGGGAATGAACGGCTATTATCCCGAAGTTGACTATGATGCATGGGAAAGAAAAGACGCAGTAAACCTTTATGCAAAGGATTATTATCATCCGGATTCAACAAACTATGGAAAACTTGGGAATGCTATAATTGCCAAAACCAATGGTGACTGGGATATTTTTACAGCTGATGTGAAATATATCAGTTACAGGGGTGATACAGAAGAAATGCCACAACAGAAATGGATTGATTATTTTGATAAAAAACGGCAGGAATTGTACGGGACAAAGGTTCCAATATTAATTTCAGATGCCTGGTTGTTTAAATACAATGATATGGATTGTGCCATTGTTGAAGCTGACAATGTGGCCTGGGCCGAAAAGGAAGAAACCGACACGTCTTTACCTGCAGGCAATAAAAATACTGTATATCGTATGACAGCTGTTTTTATAGGGGACAAATATGTTAAACTTGATTCGTATTATGATTTTACAGTTTCAAAGGATTCACTGAACCATAAACAGTACCCGAACAATGTAAATTGTTCATTTGTAAAGCCTTCTGATAATTATGACAGCGAAGATTTTGGCGGATTTGAATACAATACATATCAGTATAACCGGGAAGGCAATATAGAAACATACTCCATATATACAAACTATGCGAACAATGACAACAGTGTCAATATTCTGAGATACAGACCACACTTTTTTATAGGCGATGTGGATGGAGATGGCACAGCAGAAATTGTAAGAGAAAATAATTATGTATCCTCAATAGGTTATTCAATACGGGTTATTGATATTACTGAAAACGGACTGGAATAGAGATGAAAGATAAAATGCAGATGATAAAAAATATTGGTTTGGTGTTTATATTGCTATTCAGTTTATTGGTTGGCGGTTGTGGTCAGTCAGAACAAACCGCTTCCCAGCCACAGGCGCCAACTTCATCACAGTTTGAAAGCAACAGTGTTTCATCTCAACCACAGGAAGAACAGTCATTACATACAGATGTATTGAAAGATATGGCAAAAGATGTTGTTTTTCTGGCAACAGATACAAGCTGCAGCAATGAATATAATCGGGCAATAAATGCTTACAATGAAAAAATCCGTAACGAATTATTTTATTCGGACTGGGATGAATACTGCCCTGATTATGCCATATATGATATCACCGGAGATGATGTGCCAGAGCTTTTTCTGAGTATAAATGAAGCAGGAATACATAAATATGTTTATACATATAGGGATGGTGAAGTCATTAATATTCCGGCCAATATGGGCAACGGAATGCACGGATCTTTTTATGTATATCCCAATACTATAATTTATTACCACAGCACAACAGGTCTGATTATATTTGTAACAGAAATATATAAAGATGGCACAGCAAGGGAATTTACTTTTGGAAGAATGATGACTGGTGACCCTGATACGGAACATTATGACTATAACGGCCAGAAAGTTACAGAAGATGAATATGAAAAACAATGGGAAAGATATAAACATCTGACAAGAGATAATGCAGTAAAGCTTGATTTCTACTCTATAGAAGAGGTTTTGAAAGAAAACAGTCCACGGTTCAGAGACTATATTTCACAATAAATTAACTTTTGCGGCAGGGTACGGCGATTACATCGTACCGACACACAATAAAAGAAAAGACAAGGTTTTACACCTTGTCTTTTTTATTATTTTACTCAGTTTGTATTATTAAATCACTTCACAACTCATTTTACCGCCATCTATACCTGTCAGTCTTATCTTCACAATATCGCCTGCATTATACCCGTTGTCCTTTACCAGTACAGGGATATAGCGTTTTGTGTATGCTGTAAAATACCCGTCAGCAGTTTTCTGCTCCAGCAGGGCTTCTTCTTCAAAGCCAATATATTCTGCATAAACAGAATCGCGCACCTGTTCAGACTTAAAAGTCATAATTCTGTTTCTTT
This sequence comes from Oscillospiraceae bacterium, assembly GCA_017555565.1. GTDB lineage: Bacteria > Bacillota > Clostridia > Oscillospirales > Ruminococcaceae > RGIG3102. The sequence continues at coordinate 42,207 of JAFZGF010000038.1, read as the reverse complement.
CACTCTTTGTAGCATTATCAATCTGGCCGCTCATTTCAGCACCTTTTGTACCAGGTCTCTGTGAGTAGGAGAAGCAGTGCACTCTCATAAAGCGGCATTTCTGCATATAAGCTACACTGTCAAGAAAATCCTTTTCACTTTCCTGTGGAAAACCAACAATGATATCTGTTGTAAAGCTTGGCTTGTCAAACAGTTCTCTCAGTCGGTTCATCATATCTGTATACAGCTGAGTGTCATACAGTCGGTTCATATTTTTCAGTGTCTTGTCACTGCCGCTCTGCAGTGAAAGGTGGAAATGAGGGCAGAATTTTTCCACTTTGCTCATTCTTACCAGCATTTCATCTGTGAACAAATCCAGCTCCAGGCTACCCAGACGCACTCTTTTTACTTCGTCTATTTCAGCCACAGCTTCAATGGCATCACACACATTGTTGCCCAGGTCCTGGCCATAGCAGGAGATATTTACCCCTGTCAGCACAATTTCCTTGTGGCCTGCAGCAGCCATTTTCTTTGCTTCGGCAACTATGCTGTCCACAGGTCTTGAGCGCACACGGCCCCTTGCTTTAGGAATGATGCAATATGCACATTCCCTGTTGCAGCCATCCTGGATTTTCAAAAATGCCCTTGTATGCAGAGCATCGGTTTCACTTGCCAGCTCTTCAAACTTGTCTTTTTCGCTATGTGGAATAATGTCAATGTGTCGTTCTCTGTTTTCTTTGAACTGATTTACAAGATTCAGTATTTCACCTTTGCCTTTACTGCCGATAATAATATCGGCTTCCTGCACATCGATTGCTTTCTGCGGGAAAGCCTGTGGCATACAGCCGCACAGGGCGATTACAGCATCAGGATTTTGCCTTCTTGCACGTCTTATCCATTGGATACTCTTTCTGTCACCGTTCAGTGTTACAGTACAGCTGTTTACCACATAAACATCAGCAGCTTCTTCGCCGTGTACAACTTCATATCCGGCTTTTTTGAATATATTTATCATAGCAGCAGTTTCCTGCTGGTTAACTTTACAACCTAATGTAAAAAAACAAACTTTCATATTAGCTCCTTAAAATAAAACTATATTATATTATATCAAATTATAATTCTTTTCTCAATATGTTTAATAATCGCAAAGTTTCCCACATAGATATTAAGAAAAAGAAGGAGTTTTATATATGAAAAATAAACTTATATACCTGCTGTGTGTTCTCACACTGATATATGCGGTTGTTCCCAGGGCTTATGCCATGGATTTTGTCCCGGTTTATTCAGAAGAAGATACCAGTGAATTTGAAAATGAAGAACAGTATGTTTTTTCTCCACAGATTATGGAAACTATGGGTGGAACAGACAGCTTTGTTGATAAAACTGCAACTGTGCAGGATTTTGATGTGCCCTGCAAAGCCGCTTTTCTTATTGAAGAGCAGACCGGTCGGATTCTGTATGAAAAAAGGGCAGAAGAGACTATGCCTATGGCTTCCATTACAAAAATAATGACTATGCTACTGGTTATGGAAGCTCTTGATGCAGGCAAAATCACCCTTAATGATACTGTTCCTGTGTCAGTACATGCATATTCTATGGGCGGCAGTCAGATATGGCTGGAACCCGGTGAAATCTTCACTGTAGATGAAATGCTTAAGGCTGTGGCAGTTTCTTCCGCCAATGATGCGGCGGTTGCCCTGGCAGAATTTGTAGGTGGCAGTGAAGAAAGCTTCTGTCGGATGATGAACAGCCGTGCAAAAGAATTGGGTATGAACAACACCAACTTTGTAAATGCCTGTGGCCTTGATGCCCCAGACCATTATTCCACAGCCAAGGATATTTCAATTATGGCAAAAGAACTTATGAAACACCCGGAAATTTATAACTACACTACCATATGGACAGATTATCTACGTGGTGGAGAGACCCAGCTGGCTAATACCAACAAGCTTCTGCGCTCATACAACGGCATAACTGGCCTCAAAACAGGCACTACAAGCGGTGCAGGGGTGTGTATATGTGCAACAGCAAAACGTAATGATTTATCCCTTATAGCCGTCGTACTTGGGTCTGATTCCAGTCAGGAAAGGTTTTCAGCGGCAAAGAAGCTGCTGGATTTCGGTTTTGCAAATTTTGAAACCAAACCATTTCCGCAAATCAATGATTTACCAAAGGAGATAGCAGTAAAACTGGGAACGCAAAAACAGGCAAAAATCTCCTGCGACATACCGGATGCACTGCTGTTTGTAAAAGGTGCCACTACCAGTCTTACTTGCAGGACAGAACTTCCACAGTATATTGACGCACCTATGTTCAAAGGTATGAAAATAGGCAGTGTGTCCCTCTACAGCGGACAAGGAAAAATAAAAGAATATGATATTGTGCTGGAAGAAGATGCAGAAAAAATAGACTTTGTCAAAGCTTTGTCAATTTTGACAAAGAATATTGGTCAGCTGTAATAAAAAAGCCGAAACAGCTTTAGCGGGGCAAATAATTGTTGACACTGCCCCGTTACTATTGTATGATTATATAAAGCAAAAGTGAAAAATCATATGCTATTTTACATAACAGAAGGTGAAAATATGTCTGTAAAATTCAATGGTAAATATTTGAACGGTTTTGTTTCCCAGGCAGAATTTGATAATGTATATCCACAGGTTGAGCTGTGCCACAACATTCTGCATGCAAAAAGCGGTGCAGGCAATGATTTTCTTGGTTGGCTTGACCTGCCTTTTTCTTACGATAAAGAAGAATTCGGCAGAATCAAAAAAGCAGCTGAAAAAATCAGAAGCGACAGCGATGTTCTTGTAGTTATCGGCATCGGCGGTTCCTATCTTGGCGCCCGTGCAGCTATCGAATATCTGGGTTCAATGCAGTACAACGATCTTAATGACCTTAAAGTTTATTTCGTTGGCAACAATATCAGCCCTGATTATCTTAACAATATCCTGAAACTTTGCGAAGGCAAACGTCTTTCAGTAAATGTTATCTCCAAATCAGGTACAACTACAGAATCCGCACTGGCTTTCCGTGTTTTCAAAAAACTTATGGAAGAAAGATATGGCAAAGAAGGCGCTGCAAAGCGTATCTATGCTACAACTGACAAAGCCCGCGGCACACTGAAAAATCTGTCAGACAGAGAAGGCTACGAAACATTCGTTGTTCCTGACGATGTTGGCGGTCGTTTCTCCGTACTTACAGCAGTTGGTCTTCTGCCAATCGCAGCAGCAGGCTTTGATATTGACAAACTGATGGAAGGCGCACAGAACGCATGCAAAGAGTATGAAGTTCTCTCACCTGACAATGACTGCTACAAATATGCTGCAGCAAGAAATATTCTTCTGCGCAAAGGCAAAGCAATTGAACTTATGGCATGTTATGACGCAGACTGGACACTTATGAACGAATGGTACAAACAGCTGTTCGGCGAAAGTGAAGGCAAAGATCAGAAAGGTCTTTTCCCAGCATCCGTTATCTACTCAACAGACCTCCACTCTATGGGTCAGTTCGTGCAGGACGGTAGCCGCACAATGTTCGAAACTGTTATCGACATCAAAGCTCCAAAAGCTGATTTCTTCCTGGAAGAAGATCCTGAAAATGCTGACGGCCTCAACTTCCTGGCAAATCAGAATATGTCTATCGTTAATACCAATGCGATGAAAGGTACTATCCTGGCTCATAATGATGGCGGTGTACCAAATATCGTTATTGAACTGGACGGCAAAGACGAAGTTACACTTGGTCATGCTATCTACTTCTTTGAAAAAGCATGTGCTATTTCCGGTTATATGCTGGGTGTAAACCCATTCAACCAGCCGGGCGTTGAAGACTACAAGAGAAATATGTTTGCACTTATGGGCAAACTTGGCTATGAAGCTCAGCGCGAAGAACTTTTGAAAAAATTAGGTGAATAACGCTTACAGCGTACAATAAAGGAGTGTATTCTTATGATTAAATTAATTACTGGTCCTAAAGGTTCAGGCAAAACAAAACAGCTGATCGACATGATCAACGAAAACCTCAGCGTTGTAAAAGGCAACATCGTTTGCATCGAAAAATCTATGCAGGAAACACACAACATCAATGCAGCAGTAAGACTTATTGACGTTGACGAATACAAAATTGCTGACTACAATATGTTCTATGGCTTCTTTGCTGGCGTTCTCGCAGGCAACTACGATATCGAACAGGTTTATGTTGACGGTCTTCTGAAAATCGGTGAAAAGAACGTTCAGGCTCTGGGCGAACTCCTGGAAAAAATCGATGCTATTGCTAGCGACAAACTCGTTGTTGTAACAGTTTCAGCTGCAGAAGAAGAACTTACAGAAAACGTAAAAAAATACCTGTAATAATTAAACCTAATTGCAAAACTCATAATAAAGGTGGCTGGTAAAACGCCACCTTTGTTTTGAGTAAAATTAATAGAAAATCAGCCAAAAACTTCGTCATTTTGTCAAAAAATATCCTTGACAAAATGTGCAAAGCTTTATATAATATTTAAGTGACCTATGAGGTGCTTTATGTTAGTTAATCTCAGCAATATCTTCACTCGTGGTGAGACTGAAAAACAGCTTACAACGGAATTTGATTTTTCCGCAGAAAATGTCAGCTATGATGCAACCTTTGAACAGCCTGTAAAAACAGACCTGTTCCTTAAAAAAGGTAATGGCGAAACATTTATAAAGCTTACTGTACAGGCAACAGCCAAGTGCAGCTGTGCAAGATGTTTAAAGCTGTTTGAAAAGGATTTTTCCTTTTCACAGGAATTTATAGTTACTCCGGCGACCCTCACAGACCCGGAAAGCGAAATCCCGGTGAACAGCAATAACATACTTGACGTAAAACAGCTTGTGTTGCAAGAACTTTCTTTGGAAATCCCTTCTACAATGCTCTGCAAAGAGGATTGTCAGGGCCTTTGTCCAAAATGTGGCAGACCGAAGGAAGAGAATTGTGGCTGTCAGCTCGAAGAAAGAGTTGACCCAAGGTTATTAATCTTAAAACAATTACTGGATAACGATGAATAATTAGAGGAGGTGCTAAAAATGGCAGTACCAAAGAGAAAACTTTCAAAAGCAAGAAGAGATAAAAGAAGATCAAATGTTTGGAAACTCGAAGCTCCATCATTCGTAAAATGCCCACAGTGCGGCGAATTGACACTTCCACACAGAGTTTGCAAATCTTGCGGTTATTACAAAGGCAAAGCTGTTATCAAAAAAGAAGCTTAATTCTTTTGTATAATTAAACAGTCAAGGGTAGGTCTTTCCTGCCCTTTATTTTTTTGTAATTCAATTTTTTGTGGAAAATTCAATAATAATATGGTAAAATATATTGTTAGTGAAGTTTCCATTATATTTTAATCAGGAGGTATTATGGCAGTCAGGATTATTGATGTTGAAAAGGGCACACCTGCCCACAAATATAATATTATGCCAGGTGATGAACTTGTTTCTATAAATGGCGAAGAAATATTTGATATGATGGACTTGCAGTTCTATTCCACAGATACACAGCTGGATGTGGAAATTTCCAGAAATGGTGAAAAAATCAATCTTCATATAGTTAAAGAGGATGATTATACACCTCTGGGTCTTGAATTTGCCACATATCTCATTGACAAACAGCATTCCTGCAAAAACAAATGCATTTTCTGCTTTGTTGACCAGTTGCCAAAAGGCCTGCGCCAGGATATGTATTTCAAGGATGATGACGAAAGACTTTCCTATCTTTTCGGCAACTATATTACCCTTACAAATCTTTCCCGCCGCGAAATTGACAGAATCAAAAAGATGAAAATTTCACCTATCAATATTTCTGTCCACGCAACAGCCCCTGATGTGCGTCTGTTTATGATGAAAAATCCTCGCGCTGTGGAAATAAATGACATTATGCAGGAATTTGCCGATGCAGGCATTGTAATGAACACGCAGATTGTTCTTTGCAAAGGCGTAAATGATGGAGAAATTCTGAAAAAATCAATTGAAAAATTGCAGAGTCTGTATCCGCAGGTTGCCAGTTGCTCAATTGTTCCTGTAGGTGTTACCCGTTACCGTGATGGTCTTGCACCGGTGGAAACTTTCTCAAAAGAAGAGTGCCGCTGCGTAATTGACCAGGTTAACAGCTGGACAGAAGACTTCTACAAACAGCAGGGTGAAAGACTTGTGTATCTTTCAGACGAATTCTTCCTTCGTGCAGAACTGCCTATTCCGGAAACTGCCTACTATGGCTCTTTCCCACAGATCGAAAACGGTGTAGGCATGGTGCGTACCCTTATAGACAGCTTTGAGGAAGAATTGAACTGGTACGAAGGCCTTACAGAAAAAGTAAAAGCCGATATTGTTACCGGTGAAGCTATGTATCCTGTACTTTGCTCAGTAATTGAAAAAGCAAAGGAAAAAGCAGGAGATATGCTGGATGTGACAGTCCACAAAATCAAAAACAATTTCTTTGGCGGCAATGTATGGGTTACAGGCCTTATCACTGCCACAGATATAATAGATCAGTTGCAGGGAAAACTTACATCAGACAGACTTCTGCTGTGTAATGATATGCTGCGCAGTGAGCAGGATATGTTCCTTGATAACAAAACCCCGGCTGATATCGAAGCAGCCCTGGGTGTAAAAACAGAGTTTTATCCTAACGATGGCTATCAGTTAGCCCAGAAGCTGTTAGGTACTGAATTTTAAAGATAATAAGGAGGTACAATATGGCAAAACCAATGATTGCAATAGTGGGCAGACCTAATGTAGGCAAAAGCACACTTTTCAATAAAATAATTGGCACTCGTATCAGCATTGTTGAAGATACTCCAGGCGTAACACGTGACAGAATCTATGCTGAAGGTGAATGGCTGGATAAAAAATTCACACTTGTTGATACAGGCGGTATCGAACCAAAAGATAACGATACTATTCTCAGACATATCAAAGACCAGGCTCAGATTGCTATTGACACTGCAGATGTTATTCTGTTTGTTACAGATATCCGCAGCGGTGTTACAGCCAACGACTATGATGTTGCCACAATGCTGCTGAAAAGCGGCAAGCCAACTGTGCTGGTGGTAAATAAATGCGATACAATCGGTCGCGTTCCGGACGACATCTATGATTTCTACTCACTTGGCCTTGGCGAACCATTCCCGGTTTCTTCCGTGCACGGTCACGGCACAGGTGATATCCTTGATGAATGTTTCAAATACATCAAATATTCTGAAGAGGAAGAAGACGAAGATGAAAAAATCTCCGTTGCTGTTATCGGTCGTCCAAATGTTGGTAAATCCAGCCTTGTAAACAAAATTCTTGGTCAGCAGAGAATGATTGTACGTGATGAAAGCGGTACAACACGTGACGCTGTTGACAGCTATATTGAAAACAAACACGGCAAATTTATATTCACAGATACAGCAGGTATGCGCAAAAGAGGCAATGTTGATGACGGTGTTGAAAGATACTCTGTAATCCGTGCACTGGCAGCAGTTGACCGCAGTAAAGTGTGTGTAATTATGATTGACGGCACAGTAGGCTTTACAGAACAGGACTCCAAAATTGCCGGTTATGCCCATGAACAGGGTAAAGCCTGCATCATTGCCATCAATAAATGGGATGCTGTTGAAAAAGACGATAAGACAATGGATGTTATGAGAAAAGACCTTGCAGAACATTTCAAATTTATGTCTTATGCTCCTATGATTTTTATCTCTGCACAGACAGGTCAGCGTCTGGACAAACTGTTTGAACTTATCAAATTTGTTGATAACCAGAACTCATTCAGAACAACAACAGGTGTTCTCAACGATATTCTGGCCAGAGCCGTTGCCCGTGTACAGCCACCATCAGACAAAGGCAAACGTCTGAAAATCTACTATATGACACAGATTTCCACACGTCCACCTACATTTGTTGCTTTCTGTAACGATAAAGAACTGTTCCATTTCTCATACCAGAGATATATTGAAAATCAGATTCGTGAAGTGTTCGGCCTTGAAGGTACACCACTTCGTCTGATTATCCGTGAAAGAGGAGAATAAATATGATTTACCTGACCTTAGCTCTTGTTTTTACTATAGGCTATCTTCTTGGTTCAATCAGCTTTGCTGTAGTTATCAGTAAAACATTTTATAAACAGGACATCCGTAACTTTGGCTCCGGCAATGCAGGAATGACAAACGTTCTGCGCACATTCGGAAAAAAAGCTGCTGCAGCAACATTTGCAGGCGACTTTTTCAAAGGTGTTTTTTCTGTTGTAATCTGCAATGCCATTATGAACAGCCAGCAGCTTGCAGGTGTTGAAAATATCGAATTTTTCCGAGACCTTGCACTGTATATTGCAGTAGCAGGTGCGCTTTTTGGTCATCTGAAACCTGTTTTCTTCGGGTTCAAAGGCGGTAAAGGCATCAGTGTTGCATTTGGCGCAATGATGGCAGGTACACCACCTATCACAGCTGCTGCTTTTGGTGTATGGCTTGTTGTGGTTGCATTGACAAAATATGTGTCATTGGCATCTATTCTTGCTGTTGCAGGCTATACAGTGTTTACATTTATAAGTTTTATGATTTCAGGCAGTTATTCAATTCCTCATGGTATTGCTGCAGTAATTCTGCCAGCAATTATTATCTATGCCCATCGTTCCAATATCAAGCGCCTTATGGCAGGTACAGAACGTAAAATCGGCGAAAAATCAAAATAAATATTCAAAACCCGTTGCATTGTAAAATGCAGCGGGTTTTTTTACAATATAATGTTATTGTTTTTGTAAACAGTAATAAGTTTATTATCTGTAGAAAAGACATATATATAACCACGATATATCAGTAATCTGCTACTATCGTATCGTGACTCATATGTTTCCATTTGCTGTGCAGAACTTTTCTTTACCTGATATTTACTTTTTCCGTAACAATAGGCATCGTATACCATAGTATTCATATCATCATAATAATTGGGCGGAATGCGTTCGATAATACGTTGTTTTGCGTGTGTAGTAATTATGATGGGAAAATCAGATAACGGACAAAAGCCATCTTTATTCACTTTATCAAATAGTCTGTTATATTGTCCGTTAATGTTTTTTCCTTCTATAGTATATCCGTAATAATTATATCCTTTGTAATTATATCCTTCTTTATTGTACCCTTGACGATTGTAGCCATTTTTGTTATAACCTTTACAATCATAGCCATCATCATCATATCTTGTTCCGTTCAGATGTATTCCTTTTCGGTTGAAACCGTCAGAATTATAGCCATTGAACTTGAATAATGATATAAGAAGTATCAATGCCAAAAATGCGATAAAAAAATAGTTCATTTTAATGGTCCCCCATATCATTATATCATTATTAACTTCGAAAACAATACACGCTGTATAAAAAACAAAATCCTGCAAATACTGTTATTAACATCATATGAAAGGATTTTATATAATGAAAAACATAACAGAAAAAGAACTTTCTGCATATAATGAGCTTCTCACTCAGGAAAAAGCTGCAGTTGATAAATTCAACTACTATGCACAGAACTGCAAAGACCCCAATCTGAAAAAACTTTGCAAAGACGCAGCACAGCGTCACCAGGAACATTTCAATATAATTTTTGCGCAGATACAGTAGGAGGAATATATGCCATACGATGACAAAACAATGATGACGGATATGTTATCCACACAGAAATTCATTGCACGGAACTACAATAACTATGCAGGCGAATTTTCCACAAAGCAGGGGAAAAACAGATTGATGAAGATTCTTGGGGAAGAACACGACATTCAGTTCAGAATATTTGAGAATATGCAGGCAAAAGGCTGGTACGAAACAACAAATGCCCCTCAGGCAAAGGTTGACCGGGCTGTACAGCAGCATATTTCTTCAGCTACAAACCTTAAAAAGCCTGCTGAAACATCAGCAAAGAAAACATCAAAAACAACGAAAAAATCAAAATAATCCTATTATACAGGTGTGTGCAGTAGTACACACCTTATTCTTTGTGTATATTGACGAAAGACGTAAAATCCTTTAAATCTGGATTAAATACGGATTTTTTTATCGTTTTGTACTGCGAATAACTACGATTGTACATATCGAATACACAAAAGCGTTGTTGAAACAGACAAATCTGTTAAATATTTAACTAAAAATTCAGTCATTTTACCAAACTTTCACAAAAAGTATTTAAATTGTTGAATTATATAGTCAATTTGTACTATAATGGTGACATTATATTGACGGGGGAGGATATTTGAATATGTCTTCAAAAGAAAAAATTATTAATTTGGTTGAATCCAAAAAAGATTTCTTTGCAAAAGTAAATGATGATGTGTGGGCTACACCTGAACTTGGTTTCCTTGAATTCGAATCAGCTAAAACACTTATGAAAGCTCTCGATGATCAGGGATTCAAAGTAGAAAAAGGTCTCGCAGGTATTGAAACTGCATTCAAGGGTACTTGGGGCAGCGGTAAACCTGTTATCTCTTTCCTTGGTGAGTTTGACGCTCTGCCATCACTCAGCCAGGAAGCTTCCTGCAATGTGAAAAAACCGGTTGAAGAAGGCGGCAACGGTCACGGTTGTGGTCACTGCAACCTTGGTGCAGGTTCTATGGCTGCAGCAACAGCTCTGAAAGAATATATGGAAGAAAACAATCTTCCTGGTACAGTTGTATACTTTGGCTGTCCTGCTGAAGAATCAGGCTGTGGCAAAACATTTATGGCAAGAGAAGGCGTATTTGACGATGTAGATATCGCTCTCACATGGCATCCAGGTTCAACAAACTCTGTTTGGGGTATGTCATCACTGGCAAACATCGTTGTATTCTTCCATTTCAAAGGTATTACAGCACACGCTGCTGCAGTGCCACATCTGGGCCGTTCAGCACTTGACGCTGCAGAACTTATGAACGTTGGTGTAAACTTCCTGCGTGAACACGTTATCCCAGAAGCAAGAATGCACTATGCATTCACAGAAGTTGGCGGCGGCGCACCAAACGTTGTACAGGACAGAGCAACTGTTCTTTACTATATCCGCGCACCAAAAACTGAACAGGTTATGGACATTTTCCCAAGAGTTGTTAAATGTGCAGAAGGCGCTGCTCATATGACAGAAACAGAACTTACAGTTGAAATCAAAACAGCTCTTTCCGACTACATTCCTAACGATGTTGTTTCCAGAGCAATGAGCGATGCAATGCTGGAAATCGGTCCTATCGAATTCTCTGACGAAGCTAAAGCATTTGCTAAAGAAATGTACAAATCACTTACAGAAGCTGATCTTAAATCCGGTATCGGCTCACTGGCAGGCAATATGCCAATGGAAGAAGCAGTTAAACGCGTACACGAAGCTATCATTCCAGACGTATTCCCATACAAACGCCTCAACTACGCTATGCCTGGTTCCACAGACGTTGGTGACGTATCTTACGTAGTACCTACAGCACAGCTTTCAGCTGCTACAGCTATCATCGGTACACCTGGTCACTCATGGCAGCAGACAGCACAGTCCAAATCAGTTCTGGCTCACGAAGGTACAAACTATGCAGCAAAAGTTATGGCTCTCACAGGTGTAAAATTCCTTGAAAACCCAGAACTTATTGTTAAAGCAAGAGAAGAACTCAATGCTGTAACTGGCGGCGTTTACAACTGCCCAATCCCTAAAGATGTAAAACCACAGCCTTAATAATCAACAGGTTTTACGCATATAATTGTTATATTCCGGCCACCTGCGCTTGTGGCCGGCTATAAATAAAAGAAGTATATTTTATAAAGGAGAAAAAATATGGCTACATATCTCGAAATGGCCAACAGCCCATTACTTTATGGTCTGGTTATGGCAGGTCTTGGTTTCGTTGCACTTCTGTGTGTTATTTTCTATCGCAAAACATACAAACGTGCTATTGAACTTGGCTTCTCAAAAGAAACTCTGAAAGCAATTCAAAAAAACACACTTTCCCTGACAGTTGTTCCTTCATTCTCAATTGTTATCGGTCTTATCACACTTTCTACAGTTATCGGTACACCTTGGGCTTGGTTCCGTCTGTCAGTTGTTGGTGCTGTTACTTACGAACTTATCGCTGCACAGATGGCTACAGCAGCTTTGGGCTTTACAGAAATGACAGCAGCTATGTCTTCTGACGGTGCTACATTCGGCGCAGTTATGTTCGTTATGTCAATGGGTATCATCGCTGGTATCGTTATCAACGCATTTATCGGTAAATCCCTTACAACATCCATGGCAAAAGCTGGTGGTAAAAAAGGCGGTTTCGGTCCTATTATGAACGGTTGTTTCATGCTGGCTCTTATGGGTGTTATGCTTCCATTCCAGGCATTTAACGGTATGGCATACATCATGGTTATGGTAACATCTGCTCTTATCACTCTGCTTATCGGTATTATTATGCAGAAAACAGGCTGGAAATGGCTTGGTGAATTCTCCATGGCATTTACACTTATCCTTGGTATGGCATCAGCCCTGCTGTGGACAGCAATATTTTAAGTAGGAGGTACTAATAATGAAAGACGATAAAAAATATATTGACAGTATTCATAATTTAGGTCGTTTGGGCAGCTTTATTGCTGTATGTTTTATGATGGGTATTCCTGCTATTATGTGTACAGTTTATGATGCATGGCCATCAATGTCCACAGTTATCCAGGCAGGCGGCGGTCTTCTGGCTATGTTCGTTCCATCTGCTTTTTCTGAAGTTATCAGTTACGCACCAATCCTTGGTTCAGCTTCTTACATCACATTTATCACAGGTAACGTTATGAACCTTAAACTGCCTGTTGCTATTTCTGCTCAGCAGATCGCAGGCGTTGAAGCTAACACACCTGAATCCGATGCTATTTCTACAATGGCTATCGCACTTTCTTCACTGGAAACAATCGCTATCATCGCAGTTGGCGTTCTTATGCTGAAACCTCTGCAGCCAGTTCTCACACTGCCAGCAGTTTCAACATGTACAGCTTATATGGTTCCTGCTCTGATGGGTGGTCTGATGCTGGGCGTATTCAAACAGTCCGGTAAAGTTAGAATCAAAAACAAAATGCTGGTTGCAGTTGCTCCTATCACAATGTCTATCCTGGGCCTTATCTTTATCGAAGGCTTCACAAGCAAACAGGGTTTTGCAATCCTTGGTGCTATCCCTCTCACACTTGCTTTCGCATTCATCCTGTGGAAAAAAGGTATTGTTAAACAGATTATGATCGACGAAAACGGCGTTGAACACGATATGGAATAATTTAAATCATTAAAAACAGCGGTAAATTTATACCGCTGTTTTTTTGCATATATAAAAAGCAGCTCATACGCTGTTTTCCATTGACATTTATAGTTAAAAAGGTTAACATTTAAACAAGTAAAAAAATATTTATTTATAATTATATCGGTATATTCACAGGAGGAAATCATGGCAGAATATGCAATCATCGGTTTTGGATGTGCTGGTTATTATGGTGCAAAAACCATAAGGGAAAACGACCCAGACGGCAAAATCACAGTTTTCAGCGAACATGAATATTCACCTTACAACCCTATGCTTACCACATATTACGTGGCAAATAAAATTCCTTTTGAAGGTATGTTCCCATTTGGTGATATGTACAAAATAAAGGAAGAACTGGGGCTTAACGTAATCAGCGGCAAAAAAGTAGCCAGGGTTGATGCAGACAGCAAAACAGTTGTTATGGAAAACGGTGAAGAATTTGTTTTTGATAAAATTCTTATTTCCACAGGTGCCAGCGCCTTTGCCCCTGCATTTGAAGGTCTTGCTCCTGAAAAAGCTTTTTATATGCGAACAATAGGCGATGCTATCAAGCTGAAAGAAGCACTGGAATCCCACAGTTACAAATCAGCACTTGTAGTAGGCGCTTCAATGGTAGGTATCAAGGTTGTTGAACTGCTCAATGCACGCGGAATAAAAACTACTTTCGCGGATATGGCAAACAGAATTTTCCCACTTGCTGCATACGAAAGTGTTTCCAGGGAAATTGAAAGAAGAATCAGCGAAAAAGGTGTAAAACTGGCTCTCGGCAGTGCACTTTCATCAGTAGAAGAAACTTCTGATGGTTTTAAATGTAATATGTCTGATGGCAGCATTGTGGAAGCAGACCTTATAGTTCTGTGTATTGGTACAAGGACAAATGTATCTATCGTTGATGCAGATAAAGTAAAAATCAACAAAGGTATTCTTGTTGACGAAAATATGGCAACATCTGCTGATGGTATTTATGCCGCAGGCGACGTTTCCGAAGGCGCTGAACTGCAGAGCAAAGACAGTATGATTATCGGCCTGTGGGCAAATGCCGCACACCAGGGTATCACAGCCGGCGCAAATATGGCAGGCGGCACCGCCAGCTTTGATGGCAACTTTATGCACAACATTACCCACTTTATGGATATGGACTTTATCGGCTTTGGTGACAATAAGCTTACAGGCACTGTGTACACATCAGGTGATATTACAAAAGGTCTGTATGTAGAGGCTGTAATAGGCGAAGAAGGTCTTGTGGGTGTAAATATTCTGGACAACTACCGTATCAGCGGTACAGTTAAAAACTATCTGTACAGAATTATGGAAACAAAAGACACTACATTGTCTCCTATACAGAAGGGTATCCTTATCAAAGAAGGCTTGAAACCATCATTTATTGAAAAAATGGAGGGCAAATTCAATGGCAAATAAAATTGATTACCTCAAAGGTAAAATACCGGGCGAAGAAAGCGGAATAGAACTGCGTTATTCAGTATGTGATATCTGCACACCTGGTATGCACTGTGGTCTTACCTGTTATGTAAAAGATGAAAAAATCATAAAAATCGAAGGTACAAAGGAACACGCATTCAGCAAAGGCAAACTTTGTACAAAAGGTCTGGGCAACAGACAGTATATGAACCGTGAAGACAGAATCCTCACACCGCTTAAACGAGTGGGTGAAAGAGGCGAAGGCAAATTCGAACCAATCAGCTGGGACGAAGCTATGGATATAGTTGCGTCCAAAATGCTGGAGTCAAAAGAAAAATACGGTCCGGAATCTGTGGCTTTCTATGTTGGTTACAGTAAATGGTTCAGATTTATGCTGCGCCGCCTGGCTTATGCTTTCGGCACACCAAACTTTGGCACAGAATCTTCTTCCTGCTTCACCAGTGGTGTTATGGCCTGGCAGCTGATTGCTCAGGAATATATGCAGCAGGATATGGCAAATACAGACCTGTTCATCGGTTGGGGTACAAACAGCTTTTTCTCCCGCTGGCCAATGGTAGGCGGTATGGAAGCCAATAAAAAACGCGGCATGAAGGTTATTATCGTTGACCCTCGTATCACTCCAACAACAGAACGTATCGCCGACCTGCATCTGCGCCCACATCTGGGCACAGATGGTGCCCTGGCTCTTGCTATTGCAAATGTACTTATTGCAAATGACTGGGTTGATAAAGAATTTATTGAAAAATACACATATGGCTACGAAAAATACGCCGAATATGTAAAAGAATTCACACCGGAAAAAGGTGAAGAACTTACAGGTGTACCTGCTGCTGATATTATCAAAGCAGCTGAAATGATTCATCAGTCAAAATCTGCCTGCATCACAGAAAGCTCTGCACCTCTTGGTCATCATACAAACGGTATGCAGAACTACCGTGCAATGATGAGCCTGCTGGTTATCACAGGCAACTTTGACAGAAAAGGTGGCCAGCGTCCGCTGAACCATTCATTTATCGAAATTGACTGTGGTTTCCCAACAAAAGACCATAAATTCCAGTACGAACTTTTCCCAGAAGGAACAAAACCGGCAGTAGGCGCAAAAGAACATCCGCTGTGGCACGCACTGCGCAACGAAATGCAGGCAAACGATCTTGCATTCAATATTCTCCGTCAGGATGAAGATTCTGTGCGTGTGCTGTTTGGCGGTGGTATGAACTACCGTATGTTCACACAGACAGAAAATTACATTGAAGCTTTCAAAAAATTGGACTTCTTCGTAAATGTTGACCTGTTTATGACCGACACATGTAAATGGGCTGATATTGTACTGCCAGCATGTTCATCTATGGAACGCGGTGAGTTCAAATCATATCCAGGCTGCTTTATATGGCACACAACACCAGTAGTAAAACCTATGGGCGAATCAAAGTCTGACGTTGATATCTATACAATGCTGGCGAATAAACTTGGCCTTGAAGATGAATATCTCTGTGGCGGTTACGAAAAATGTATTGAATATGTAATCGAAGATTTACCGGTTACAGTGCAGCAGCTTAAAGATGCACCACACCCATTCAAGCTTGAAGGCTTTGCACCATATAAATTCGGCAGCACATTGGAAAGAGGTCTCAAAACACCTACAGGCAAGCTGGAACTGTGTTCAAAACTTATTGAAGACAATCCACAGTGGGGGCTTGATGCTCTGCCAACCTACAAACCACCATTTAATCCTGACCCAGTAAAATACCCAATTTTGCTGTGCGCAGGCACACGTATTCCTAATGCACTTCATACCCGTCTTCACGAAGTACCTTGGGAACGCCACCTTCTGCCAGAACCATCGGTTGAAATGAGTATGGAAGATGCTGACGAATACGGCATCGAACTTGGCGACGATGTAGAAGTTGTAACAAACATCGGTTCTCTTACATTTAAAGCTATACCAACAGCAACTGTTCAGAAAGGTGAAATTTACATTTACCACGGCTATCGCGAACTGGATATAAACAGCATTCTTGACGGCACAAACCTTGACCCATATTCAGGATTCCCTGCATATCGCAGTGCATTCTGCTACATCAGGAGGAAATAAAAATGGCATTGAAACTGGAACTTGATATATCCCGCTGCTGCGCCTGCGGTGCCTGTGCAGTTGCTTGTATGGACCAGAACGACACCGACCTTTCCACTGGTGTACGTCCATTCCGTATGGTGTTCAGACAGGAAACAAGACATCTTGGCCTTATTGAATATTACTCAATGTCCTGTATGCACTGTGACAATGCACCCTGTGTAACTGCCTGCCCATCGGGCTGTCTGTACAAAGACGAAGAAACAGGGCTTACACTGTTTGATACAAAATACTGTATCGGTTGTCACAGCTGTGCTATGGCTTGCCCATTTGGTGCACCTACATTCGGCCCTGACGGCAAAATGAAAAAATGTGATGGATGCATTGACCGTATACGTGCAGGTCTTGAACCTGCCTGCGTACGTGGCTGTACATTCGGGGCACTTCAGTTGGTTGACAGCGAAAACAACCCTGTAGACAAAGAAAAATCTTTGGTTCATCAGTGCAGTCTGCTGGCAGAAAGCCAGAAATAAAACTGTCAGAAGGGAGGCTTATGCCTCCCTTTATTTTTATTGACAATAAAAAATATAAATGATATATTAATTAAGTTAAGATATGTGCATCAGAAATACTGACAGCACATATCTTTTGTTTAGTTTTCAACGGGAGGTTTAATATATGTTTAAAGAGCATTTTCTTTTTGAAAAAGACTTTTTCAAAACAGTTTTTGCCATAACACTGCCTATCGCAATGCAGAATGTTATCAGCTTTGGTGTAAATGCAATGGATAGCATTATGCTGGGCTCTCTGGGAGATATTGCAGTTTCAGGGGCGAACCTTGGTGGTCAGCCGTTTTTCCTTATGTCTATGGCTGGTTTTGGCCTTGCAGGCGGTGGTAATGTTCTTATTTCACAGTATTGGGGAAAAGGTGACAAAGAGGTTATCCGCAAGGTTATGCGTATCTCCATGCTGGCAGTTACTGTTATTGCTGTGATTGCAAGCATAATCTGCTTTTTCTTTCCTTATCAGGTTATGAGCCTTTATACACACGAAGCAGAAGTACAGGCTGCAGCGGCAGGTTACCTTCGTGTGATTTCTGTTGGATTTGTGTTCTATGCAATAGCAAACAACTATATGTCCAGCCTCCGTGCTGTTGAAAATGTAAAAATGTCCACAGTAGTTTACTGTATGTCATTTTTTGTAAACGTTTTTTTCAACTATGCTTTTATTTTTGGTAAATTCGGTGCACCGGAAATGGGTGTTGTAGGTGCCGCTATGGGTACTCTTATAGCCCGTATTTTTGAATTTATCTGTGTGACAATTTATATGTACACAATGGAAAAAAAGGTTGGCTTCAGAATGCATTGTATGTTCAAACTGGACTCAGCGCTTATTCCTGACTTTGTCCGTCATGCACTGCCTGTAGTAGGTAATGAAATGATATGGGGGCTGGGTGCTACAGCTACAAGTATGATTATGGGCCGCATCGGTTCTACATTTGTAGCGGCAAACAGTATTACAAACGTTATTGCACAGCTGGCACAGGTGTTCATCTTTGGTATTTCCAATGCAGCAGCGGTTGTTTGTGGCAAAACTATCGGTGAAGGCAAACATCACCGTGCACAGAAAACAGCCAATACACTGCTTCTTATGGCAGTAGGCTTTGGTCTTATAAGTTCAGCTATTATACTTATACTGCGTACACCATTCCTGTCTATATACGACATTACAGCAGAAGCAAAGACATCTGCATATGGCATGATGATGGTTCTGGCCATAACACAGCCTGTAATGGCTATTGATATTATCAGCATCGTAGGTATTCTCCGTGGCGGCGGCGATACAAAACTGGGTCTGGCCCTTGATGGTTGCGGTATGTGGCTGTGTAATATCCCTATGGGTATTCTCACTGGTCTTATACTTAAAATTCCACCGCAGTTTATCTTTCTTGCAATGCGCTGTGACTCTTTTATAAAAATCTTTATAGAACTTAAAAGAATCTCCAGCGGTGCGTGGATAAGAACTGTTACAAGAGACGATTTTTAAGAAAATATAATATACCCGGGCAAATTTCAGTTTAAAGCTGATGTATGTCCGGGTATAGTTATGTTATTTTTGTGCAATATAATACAAAAACAGTTTGACAGTTCAAAATGTTTTGTATATAATTTAAATTGTAAAATAATACGAAAATGGTGCGGATATGCAAGATATCAACAAAGAACATCTTGAGGGTGCAAAAAGCGGCAACGCAAAGGATATACAGACTATATATGATGCGTTCAAGCCTGCAGTGTACTCCTGCGCCGCCAAACTCCGTGCAGATGGCTTCGATTTTGAAGATGCCGTGCAGGAGGGTAATATAGGTCTGTTCAAGGCTATTCTCAGCTACAGAGATAACAGAGGTGCTTCCTTCGCCACATATGCAAAAAAATGTATACTGAACAATATGTTATCAGCCAGGCGGGCGGCCACAGCGCAGAAACACGCTGTACTTAACAATGCCCTGCCTCTTGACGAAAGTATTCTTTTGCAAAGTTTTGAAACCGATTATATAAACAGGGAACAAAACAAAGAATTTATCCGAATTGCAAAACAGAAACTGTCTCCATTTGAATTTCTGGTTTTCAGTCTTTATACTATGCAGTATTCCTACAGGGAGATTGCGCAGATTACAGGTAAAAACGAAAAATCAGTAAACAATGCAATCCAGAGAATTCACACAAAACTTCGTAAATAAGCACATCGCTTATTATATCCAGGCGCGTCTTTAAGGTAATTTATCATTGGTTTAAATTCACTCCTGGCTAATACACTTTTTTTAAATAAAGGAGAAGAACACCAATGTATCAGGACAAAACATTAGTATGCAAAGACTGTGGCAAAGAATTCACATTCACAGCAGGCGAACAGGCATTCTACGCAGAACGCGGCTTTGAAAATGAACCACAGCGTTGCAAACCATGCCGTGACGCAAGAAAAAACCAGGTAAAAGGCACTAAAGAATACTTCACAACTACATGTGCAAACTGTGGCAAAGAAGCAAGAGTTCCTTTCAAGCCAAGAGAAGACAGACCAGTTCTCTGCAGCGAATGCTTCGCAGCAAAACAGGCTGAATAATCAAAAACTTACACCGCCTCAATGAGGCGGTGTTTTTTGTATGTTTTTCATTTTATTGACAATAATATTTGTGGTCTATTGACTTTGATACAAATAAATAGTATTATAAATTTGATTATATAGTAATTAAAACTATATAAAATGATTTATATAAATTCATAAAAGGATAATTGAAATGAAAAAGACATATATTGTGACCGAAACTGGCGGTGACCTTTTCCGTCGGGATGCAGAAAAATACGAAATTGAAATTGTGCCTATGCATGTACAGATAGAAGGTGAAAGCCGTGATGATGGTACTTTCCCGGTAACAGATATTTTTGACAGCTACAAGCGTACAAAAGTGTTGCCGAAAACCAGCGCTACCAACCCTCACGAATATAAAGAAGCGTTTGACAGGATAATGGCTAAAAATCCTGATGCACAGATTATACATGTGGCTTATTCTGCCATTACTACCGCCTCTTACCACAATGCAGTGCTTGCCGCAGAAGGGATGAATAATGTAACACATATAGATACAAAAAATGTTACAGGTGGTCAGCGTGCAGTTGTTCTAAAAATTGCAGAATATATTGAAAACAATCCTGATGCTACACCACAGCAAATCAAAGAATATGGCGAGAATATGGCGGAAAAATGCCAGTTTGCATTTTTCCCTGGCGACCTGGAATATCTCAAGGCAGGGGGCAGGGTATCAAATGCCGCATATCTTGTGGCATCAATGCTGAATCTGAAACCACTTATAGAAATGATTGACGGTAAACTGGTTGGCACAAAAAAATACCGTGGCAATAACGATAAGGTATTTGTGAAATTTCTCGATGAGTATCTTGCCAACAACAGTTTCGAAAAAGAAACCTTCTTTATGGTATATTCCGCAGGTCTTGAAGAGGATGTGAAAAAGCAGCTGGAACATACAGCACGTAAGCACGGCTATAAAAAAATCACATGGGTTCCTACAGGTTGTGTAATTGCTACTCACGCCGGTCCCGGTGCATTCGGTGCAGGCGGATTCAAAATAAAATAAAAAAACCAGAGCCCTGAAAGGCTCTGGTTATCATTTTATTGCTTTTCAAACAGTTTTGGTGATACAGAAACAATAAGGCAACTTACTACTGCAGTTAAAATCAGCTCTGGCAACATATAGCTTGAATTGTACAGAAAGCTGTACATCCACACAGACATACCCTCAGCCCATTCATAATAACTCTGATAACTGCCCCACAGCAATGCACCGGATACAAAGCTGCAAAGAAAGCGCATAATCATAACTGCAGACACACCTGCAAAAACACCGGCTTTTCTGTTTTCAATAGGTTTTGAAAAAACACTTGCCAGCCCAAGACAGCTGAATGCCAGAAGATAGTCCAGCATCACACACAGCACAATAGCGCCTATTGTGCCTGCAGGTGGAGCATACCAACCTGTAAGTATCTGCAGCACGCCATTGGCCAAACCGGACAAAACTCCCCATTTTACACCATGGCGATAAGAGATGAGAATAAACGGCAGGCTGGAAACCAGTGTAACACTGCCGCCATAAGGCATCTGCCATACTTTAATCTGTGCCAGTACAGTGCCCAGCGCAATCATCAGGGCGCACTCTACCATAGCACGAGTATTTGTTC
The DNA here is from genome assembly GCA_017555565.1 of Oscillospiraceae bacterium. Lineage (GTDB taxonomy): Bacteria > Bacillota > Clostridia > Oscillospirales > Ruminococcaceae > RGIG3102. The sequence goes on along the minus strand of JAFZGF010000038.1, from coordinate 20,722 downwards.
TTTTCATAAATTTACTCCTTTTAAATTTTGTTTTCCCGGCCGGGGAATAGTCGACCATAAAAACAAAATCCTTACAGTCACCTGTAAGGCGAGCCATATATACAAAAAACTCCCTCACAATATTGTGGGGGAGCGTAATCGCAATATGAAAAACTCCCTCCGTCGGCATTATCCGAATCAGGTATAGGGTATAATCTCAGCCAAAGGCACCCCTGTTTTTATGTTCTGTCTGCATAATAGCACTATATTGATTTTTTGTCAACACAATACAGTATAGACAAAATAGAGAGCAAATTTTTTGGAATAAAAAAGAGAGCGGAAAAACGCTCTCTACATATCCTGTATTTTATCAATTATCCGCGATGAAAGTGTAACGGTTATAAAAGAATAAACTATTCTTGAAAATGGTATATAGCTTAAAGACAAGGTAAGCACTGTCAGGTCTGTCAACAGATATGCTCTTGAAATACGGCATTTTGCCACCTTTGAAATAACCAGCGCCAGCGCATCGTCACCGCCGGCAGCGCCGCCTTCTCGCACAACTATGCCTACGCCAACACCTACAAATACAGCCCCCACCAAGCTTGCAGCCAACTGATATGAGGACAAATTGGGAATAACATACCCAATATACTCCCACAGTCTGTACCATAATGAAAAACATACTGTGGAGAAAACCGCATTTTTCAAAAACTTGTTGCCCAACATACGCCAACCAATAAAATAACAGCTGAAATCCAGTATAACCCCGGAAATACTCGGGCTTATTTTAAACCAATGGTTAAGTAACAGTATCATACCCAGCACACCGCCTTCAGTTATCCGGCTCTGGCTGTGTATGTTGTACAGCCCGAAGGAAAGTATGGCTGTACCCAGCATAAGCAATAACCAATGCTCAGGTGAATATTTATTTTTATCCATACCTATCCTCCTTTAAATTTGGGAAAAAAAACAGCTGACCTGCTAGAGGTCAGCGACGTATTTTCAAGTTAATTAGATAGCTCTTGTAACCTTACCAGAGCGAAGACATCTGGTGCATACGTGAATATAACGTGGAGAACCATCCACGATAGCTTTAACTCTCTTTACGTTTGGTTTCCATGCTCTGTTAGAGCGTCTGTGTGAGTGAGAAACTTTGATACCAAAAGTCACACCTTTATTACAACAATCACATTTTGCCATTCTGCTTGCACCTCCTAAAATTTGATAACTGTATCAGTATAACAGATTGTTTTCCATTTTGCAATAGAAAACAGACATTTTTTAATTGCTAAATTAGTTTATCACAAATAAACAAAAATATCAAGTACTATTTTTGCAAAATGTAAAATAATTTTTTAAAAATATACACATAATTACTCTATACTGTAGTCTGATAGTTGTTAAATATCTATATATTCTATTCATATGTAATTAGACACTTGAAAAAAATACCAAAAACACATATAATAATAGTTTGAGGAGAAATATATATTATGTTACATCTTAGTCCTTTTACACTGATAGTACGTGCTATCGTGTTTATCACTACAATACCTGTTCACGAAGCAGCACATGCCTGGGTGGCGGACAAACTGGGTGACCCTACCGCACGCTATCGTGGCAGACTTACCCTCAATCCTGCGGCACATTTTGACCTTATGGGTTGTATTTCAATGCTGCTGTTTGGCATCGGCTGGGCAAAGCCAGTGCCTATAAATCCAATGAATTTTGACGACAGAAAAAAAGGTATGGCTATTTCAGCTGCCGCAGGCCCAATATCAAATATCCTGCTGGCCACTGTCAGTCTTATTATTACTAAAATCATCTGGTATGCCAGTTATGTATTGGGTGCAGGTTGGGTTATGAACACTCTGTACACAATTTTTTCCACAATGTGTTCCATCAATATCTCACTGGCAATTTTTAATCTTCTGCCTATTCCGCCATTTGACGGTTCCAGAATTTTCAACTATTTCCTCAGTGACAGATTCTATTTCAAAATTATGGAGTACGAACAGTACATCTTCTGGGGATTGTTTATCCTTCTGTATTTAGGCGTACTTGATGGACCATTGGCATTTTTCAATGGTATTATATACACACTGATTAACAAAGCAACTTTTTTTGTGGATTTGCTGTGTAAAGTATTATTTTAATTAAAAATCCAAGGAGAAATAATGAACCGGATTAATTATAAAATTGAAGATTTCGAAGGCCCGCTGGACCTTCTTCTGGTTCTTATTTCCAGAAATAAAATGAGTATTGCCGATGTGGAGATTATCACCATCATCAACCAGTACCTTGCAGTTATCAATGCAACAGAGGAAAAGGACCTTGACACAGCCAGCGAATTTATCGATATGGCTGCCCGCCTTATTTACCTAAAATCTGTGTATCTTCTGCCAAAGGACGATGAAGGCGAAAAACTGAAAGCTGAACTCCAGGGCCAGCTGATAGAATACTCCCAGGCAAAAAAAGCATCCAATATGCTGAGAGCCAGATTTATAGGCGATAAAATAGTGTTAAGACAGCCAATGGAGCTGAAAGTAGACTATACATACAACCATATCCATCCTGTTGATGATCTTGTACGCGCTTACTCACGCCTGTCAGACCGCTCACTTGCCCGCACTGCCCCGGTGGTAGAAAGATTTGAGCCTATTGTAAGCACCCCTCAGGTTTCGGTTACATCAAAAATTTTCAGCATATTAAAAGGTGTTATCAGAAAAAACATAGACAATATACATACTGCTTTCAGCGGTATGAAAAGCAGAAGTGAGGCAGTTGCCACATTTCTTGCTATACTGGAGCTTGTGCGCGCACACAGAATTACTGTGGACGAAAAAGGCTCTATGGAAATAATCAGAAAGGAGAGAAGTGAAAATGACAATTGACCAGTCAATCAAAGCAGCTGAAGCAATTATTTTCGCCAGCGGTGACGGTATTTCTTTTAATGCTCTTCAGGAAATACTCCAGGCTGACGAAAAACAGATGCAGTATATCCTCGATATGCTCAAAGACAAATACTATGATGGTAATTCTGGTATAATCCTGGTGCAGAACAGTGAAATCATTTCTTTCACTACCTGTAAAGATCAGGCAGAAATTGTTCACCAGGCTCTTGCAATCAAGAAAAACTCACCTCTTTCCAATGCGGCTATGGAAACTTTGGCTATCATTGCATATAACCAGCCGGTTTCACGTGCTTTTATCGAGCAGGTGCGCGGTGTGGATTCATCATCCAGTGTAAAAACACTTATTGAAAGAGGCTTGGTAGAAGAGGCAGGCCGTCTTGAAATACCAGGTCGCCCACTTAGTTATAAAACAACTGCTGTGTTCCTTCGCAGTTTCTCACTGACATCACTGGCAGAGCTGCCAAGAATTAAATCAGAAAATACAGATGGTCAGCTTTCTACGGATGACCTGACAGACGGGGAAGAATACAATGACATTGATTCTTAAAATCCTGTCACTTATAGGAATAATACTTGCTGTACTGCTGGCAGTTTTACTGTGGATTATCATTATGCCACGTCACTTTTGGATAGAGTATTCCAAGCCAGATGGCCCAATGGTAAAAATGAATATTGGCCTTTTTAAAGTCAGTCTTTATCCTTTGCCGGAATTTCTGAACAAAAAGGCAAAGAAAAAGGAAAATACAGTAAAAAAAGAACAACCTGCAGAAAAAAACGAAGATAAAAAAGAAAAATTCAACCCACTTGATGATATTGAATTTTCTTTCAACCTCGTGAAAGAAGTTGTGTCTGCGGCCAAAGGCATTGTAAAAAGAATTCTCAATGCAATAAAGTTCAGAGATGTTTCTTTCACAATACCAGTACACAGCGGTGATGCATTCAAAACACAGAAAACATACGGGATGGTGACAAACAGCTTCTATGCACTTTCCGTATTCCTGCAGAAACATCTGCAGATAACCTTTAAAAGTCCTTTGTTTGTGGCGGATTTTGCCGACAGATACAAAGACAGCATATATTTTTACTGTCAGATTACATCCAGTCCTGTTCTGCTTTTGGCAGCGGCCTGGTTTGCCTACGGACAGTATAATTCGATAATGGAAAACAACAAAAAGGCGCCAGACGCCACAGAAAAGGAGACTAACAATGGATAAACAACAGACCGTACAGGAACTTATGGCCAATACCCTTGGCAAAATGCGTGAACTGGTTGACTCCAATACAGTAATCGGTACACCAATCACCAACGAATCCGGCGTTACAATTATTCCGGTTTCCAAAATCAGCTTTGGTTTTGTTTCCGGCGGCACAGACTTTGCCAACGATAAGCAGAAAGACCTTTTCGGTGGTGCTGCATCTTCAGGTGCTTCCATCACACCGGTTGGTTTTCTTGTAATCAACGGCACATCTGTTAAATTTATGCAGGTGGCAGAAGGCAACCGGACGATCGACCGCCTTATCAATATGATGCCGGAAGTTATAGACAAACTGGAAGCGCTTATCGGCAAAAAGACAAAAAAAGAACCTGAACTGGTTCCTGCTGACGTAAACGAAGAAACATTTTAATTAATTTTAGAACATATATTATATACGGAGAAAATATGAGAGATACAAGAATTCAGAAAGCTATGGCTGATATGGGCCTTTGCTCCCGCCGCCAGGCTGAACAGATCATCCTTGAAGGCCGTGTTAAACTCAACGGCCGCCCTGTAAAATTGGGTGATAAAATGGATATGGCTACAGATCTGCTGTCAGTAGACGGTCAGACAGTACGCCCACCAAAACAGAAAGAATACAAATATTACATTCTGCACAAACCTCGTGGTTATATCACAACAGCAAGAGATGACCGCGGCAGAAAAACAGTTATGGAATTGGTTGCAGACATCCCAACACGTGTTTATCCAGTTGGCCGTCTTGACAAAGACAGTGAAGGTCTGCTGCTGTTTACAAACGATGGTGCCCTGGCAAATGCACTGACACATCCATCTCACCAGATTGCAAAAATGTACCGTGTTACAGTACATCCAAAGGCTGAAGAAGAACAGATTATTGCTCTTTCCAACGGTGTTTACCTTGATGACGGCAGTAAAACTCTGCCTGCAGTTATCCGTGTAGTTGCAGAAGATGACGAAAGAACAGTTATGGAAATGTCTATCAAAGAAGGCAAAAACCGTCAGATCCGTCGTATGTGTGAAGCTGTAGGTCTGGAAGTGGCACGTCTTTCAAGAAAATCCATCGGTGCTGTAAAACTCGGTATGCTTCAGCCAGGCAAATACAGAGAACTCAAACCATCTGAAGTTCTGGCACTTAAAGGTGCTGCACAGAAAGCATCCCGCCAGAAAAGAGCAAAGAAATACGAGGACTAAAATATGTACGCTATGAAACCTATTCTGGAACCTGATGTTCTGGATTTACTTAACAACGGCCGTTTTGCAGGCGAAATGGAAGGTTATATCCTTTCAGACGGTGCAGATCTTTTTGGCTGGTCACTTTTCCGCATTGATGGTGATGTAACAAGCCTGCTGGACATTCTGCCACCAAGCGATATGTTTATGGACGGCCTTATCCGTGCCAGTGTTGCTTACGGCGAAGCTCGTGGCGCTACAAAATTCACATTCAACAAAGACAACGAACACCTGATGAAATATAAACGCATCTTCTTTGAAGAAGAAGGCGATGTTATTTCAAATGACAAGCTGTTCACACCTTGTGAAGGCGAATAACAGCTATGGAACGAGATAAACATTATCCATATTGGTTGGCTGGTATGTCTGCCATAGCAGGTGTACTTGTGGTTTTTGGCATTGCCAATCTGGCAGGTATCGTCCTGCCGGACAATGTAATCCGCACTCTTGGCATAATTGAAATGCTGGGCATTGTTGTGGTTGCATACACTACAGTTAAACTGAAAGCAGTAAAAAACAGTCGTAAGCCAAAATCAAAAAAGAAAAGATAATCTGAAAGCAGGGAATACTCCCTGCTTTTTTTGTTATAACACTGGTGATGTTCACATAGCTACCCACAATATGCCCATCATGAACCCACCATCATTTATCTCATTTTTACTCGGCTTATCTCTGTTTAACATTGACATATTACGTAAAAATAGTGTAGAATTAAATATTAATCGGAGGTTTCTCATTATGGTTTACAGTATGACAGGCTATGGCAAGGGCAACCTTGTTTTACACGGCAAAGATATAACAGTAGAAGTGAAAAGTGTCAACCACAGATACTTTGAATATTCCAGCAGAATGTCCCGTTTTTTCTCTTTCCTTGATGACAAAATCAAGAAAGAAATCCAGGGTATGATTGCACGCGGCAAGGTTGAAGTCAGCCTTATGGTGCGCGCAGTTGAATCCAGCGAGACAAAAATTGAAGCAGATGTATTGCTGGCAAAAAGCTATTACGATGCACTTGGTGCTATTTCAGAAGGTCTTGGCCTTCCAAACAATGCAGATGTACTGGCTATTTCCCGTTTTGATGGTGTACTCACTCAGGTAAAAAATGAAGAAGATGCCGAAACTCTGTGGAATGATGTAAAAACAGTTCTCCACATTGCAATGGAAGAATTCCTTGCCATGAGAAAAGCAGAAGGCGAAAAACTTTACGCAGATGTTATGGACAGACTGGCTGTAATTGAAAATATTGTAAAAGATATCGAAACAGCCGCACCACAGCGTGTTCAGGCCTATAGAGAAAAGCTGTACAATAAACTGCAGAACATTCTGGCTGACAAACAGATCGATGAAGCCCGTATCCTTACAGAGGCAGCTATCTTTGCAGACAAAGTGGCAGTCGATGAAGAAACTACACGCCTTTACAGCCACATTTCCCAGTACAGAAAAATCCTTTCATCAAAAGAACCGCGGGGCAGAAAACTGGATTTCCTCACACAGGAACTCAATAGAGAAACAAACACCATCGGTTCTAAATCAAATGATCTTGCCATTACAAATATGGTGGTTGAAATCAAATCCGAAATTGAAAAAATCCGTGAACAGATTCAGAATATTGAATAGGTGATTTTATGGCAATGCTTAATATAGGCTTTGGCAGTATGATCAGTGCAGACAGAGTTATTGCGGCCCTTTCACCAGACTCTGCACCTGTAAAAAGAATGGTGTCAAAAGCAAAAGCTGACAAAGTGCTGATAGATGCAACCTTTGGCAGAAAAACAAAAACAGTATTGATTACTGATACCAATCAGATTATTATATGCGCTTTTTCAGCTGAAAGAATTTTTGGTATTTCTAACGACAGCTTAATTAAATTTATGGAGACAGAAGATGAGTGAAATCGGTAAAAATCTTGTTGTAATTTCCGGTCCATCCGGTTGCGGCAAAGATACAGTAGTGAAACATATCCTTAAAACAGATGACCGTTTTGTGCTTAGCGTATCAGCTACCACAAGACCAAAACGTCCTACAGAAACAGATGGCGTTGACTACATATTCCTTACAGCCCCTGAATTCATCGGCAAAATTGCCGGCGGTGAATTTCTGGAACACACACTTTACTGCGGCAACTACTACGGCACACTGAAAAGCCAGATAGAACAGAAGGTAGCAGACGGCAAAGTTGTTGTTCTGGTAATTGAAGTTGAAGGTGCTGCCAATGTCAAAAAGGTTTATCCTGATGCACTTACAATTTTTGTTGCTCCACCTTCACTGGAAGAGCTGGAACGTCGCCTGCGCAACCGCGGTACAGAAGGTGACGATGTTATCAAACAGCGTCTTTTCAAAGCAAATGAAGAACTGGGCTTCAAATCCAGCTATGATTATATAGTTGAAAATAACTTTGTTGAACAGTGTGCAGAATCCATTATTAACATTTACGATAACGAAAAATAATTTACAGGAGGTGGCTTTATGTTGACAGCGGGTGTTGCGGTTGATAAAGCCACCCTTGATTTTGACCGCATTTTTTCCTATGCGGTTCCAGATATATTTGCTCCAGAGCTGAAAATAGGCTCTATAGTCATTGTGCCTTTCGGTCGTGGGGACAAACTGCGTATAGGTATTGTGCTTTCCATAGAAGAAAAAGAGGATATCCGGAAGCTTAAATGCATTGCCGATATCAAAAACGAAGACAATACCATCACACCATACGCACTTTCTCTTATCAAACACCTTAAAGAAACCACTTTCTGCACCTGGTATGAAGCAGTAAAAACAGTTATTCCTTATGGTGCATTGTACAAAATTGAAAATGGATTTCTTTCCAAACAGCTGGTCCGTCATCTTAAAACCTTTTATACAGCCAACACAGATTTTGACCAGAACCTGCTTAAAACAGCAAAACAAAAAGCGGTCTATGATTTTCTTCTGACTGGATGGTATGATGTAAATCAGATTACCATATCAACACAGACCACCAAGGCTGTGCTGGATAACCTGGAAAAAGCAGGTGCGGTTATCACGAAACAGCAGGACAGACACACATCTGCCTATTCCCATATTGAAAAATCCAGGGAAGATGTAACGCTTTCAGACCAGCAACAAAAAGTTTATAATGATATTTTAAATATAAACGACGGTAAAACCCATCTTCTCCACGGGGTAACATCATCCGGCAAAAGTATGGTATTTATTAAGCTTATACAAAACACCTTGAAAAACGGTGGTTCTGCAATGGTGCTTGTACCGGAGATATCCCTTACTCCACAGATGATCCGTCTTCTGAAAGAATACTTTGGTGACACGGTCAGTGTTATTCATTCACGGCTTTCTCATACGGAAAGACTTTTGCAATATAACCGCGCGCTGAATGGACAGTCCCGTGTTGTGGTTGGTACCCGCAGTGCAGTGTTTACACCTCTTGAGAACCTGCAGCTGATTATCGTAGACGAAGAGCACGAAAAAAGTTTTAAGTCCGAATCAGCCCCACGCTATTCAGCTATCCGCGTAGCGCAGTATATAGCCAGACAGACCGGTGCAAAATTGGTTCTGGCCAGCGCCACACCAAGTATAGAAAGTTTCTATCTTGCAAATAACGGATACTATCATCTGCATTCAATGCCCCACAGATATCGGGGCATGCCATTGCCGCAGGTAGAAATTATTGATATGTCCATGCAGGCTATGGCAGGGGATACAGGCCCTGTGTCAAAAGTGGTATTACGCTATCTGGCTGAAAACATTGCAAACGAAAAACAGAGCATTATCCTAATAAACCGCCGCGGTTATCAGACTGTGGGCGTATGCAAGGAGTGCCGCCATACCATAAAGTGTGATGACTGCTCTGTAAATCTTGTAAAACATAAAAAACAGAATAAGCTTATGTGCCATTACTGTGGAAAAACCTATCCAGTAATTGAAACTTGCCCGGAATGCGGAGGCGAGATTTCTTACAGTGGCTTTGGCACACAGCATATTGAAGAATATATCCAGCAGGCAATTCCTACTGCAAGAATTCTGCGAATGGACGCCGATTCCACTAATCAGGCGGATTCCCACGAAGAAATGCTTGAAGCTTTCGGCAAAAAAGAGTATGATATATTGATAGGCACCCAGATGGTTGCCAAAGGTCTTGATTTTGAAGATGTAAATATGGTCTGTGTTCTGGGAATAGATTCAATGCTGAATCACCCTGGATACAATTCCAACGAGCAGGCATTTAATCTCATAACACAGGTTATAGGCCGTGCAGGTCGTCACAGCCGGGGCGCAAAAGCTGTTATACAGACTTATGACAGCTACAACCCGGTTATCAACCTTGCTGCAAAGCAGGATTATGCGGCTTTCTATAATTCAGAAATTGCATACAGAAAGCTGAATACCTATCCACCTTTCTGCACTATGGTAACCGTAGCCTTTACACATACATCCGAAGCTACCGCCGCCAAGGATTCCCGTGCTTTTTTAAATATCATCAAAAAGGAAGTTGAAAATCACAACATACCTTTGGTGGTTCTTGGACCGGTACCTTTTGACGTTGCCATGGTCAGCAAAACATACCGCTGGCGTTTGTCCATAAAATGCAGGAATAACCCTGCTTTCAGACAGTTTTTAAACAAATCTATCGAAATTTATCTTAAAGATAAAGAAAATAAATCATCAGTTTATGTAAATATAAATCCACTTCAGGAATAAAGGAGAAATAATATGGCTATCAGAAATATTGTTAAAGACGGCGATCCTATCCTTAAAAAAGTATGTCGCCCTGTTACAGACTTCAACGAAAAACTGGCTACATTGCTGGACGATATGGGCGAAACAATGATTGATGCAAACGGCCTTGGTCTTGCTGGCCCACAGGTTGGTATGATGCGCCGTGTATTTGTTGTGTTGGACCAGTACATCGATGAAGACGATAACGAAGTTGATGAAATCATCGAATTCGTAAACCCTGAAATCCTTGAAAAAAGTGAAGAAACAATCACTTCTTTTGAAGGCTGTCTGTCTTTCCCAGGAAGAAACGGCCTTATCAGACGCCCAGCATATGTTCGTGCAAAAGCACAGGACAGAAACGGCGACTGGTTTGAAATTGAAGCCGAAGGTATCCTTGCCCGCGCTATCTGCCATGAAAATGATCACCTCAACGGCATCACAGTTCTCGACAATGCAAATCTGTTCTACGAAGATATGACACCTGAACAGCTGAAAGCAATCCAGGAGCTGGAAGACTATGAATAAAAACGAAACAAAAGTACTCTTTATGGGCACTCCGGACATCGCACGCGACTGTCTGGCACAGCTCATTGAAGACGGCTGGAACATTATCGGTGCTTTCACAAGAGAAGACAAACCGGTTGGCAGAAAGCAGATTCTTACTGCACCGCCAGTAAAAGAACTGGCTCTTCAGCACAATATTCCTGTTTATCAGCCAAAAACTCTCAAAGGTGAATACAGCGATGTTGTTGCACAGCTGAACCCTGATATGATTGTTGTTGTAGCTTATGGCAGAATTCTGCCAAAAGCTGTAATTGATGTGCCACAGTTTGGTTGCCTCAATCTCCACGTTTCACTCCTGCCACAGTACCGTGGCGCTGCACCTATCCAGTGGTCACTTATCAATGGTGATAAACAGACTGGTGTTACAGTAATGCATATAGATGAAGGTCTGGATACAGGGGACATTATTGATGTTCTTCCTATAGACATCGACCCAAATGAAAATGCCGAAGAACTTTTTGATAAGGTGGCAGAAAAAGGTAAAGTGTTCCTCAGCAAAGTGATGGAAGATGTTGTAAAAGGTGATTATACCCGCACACCACAGGACCACGAAAAAGCTACACTTGCCCCACCTCTTACAAAAGAAATGGCACTTTTTGACTTTGATACCGATGCGCTTACGCTGCACAACAAAGTTCGTGGCCAGAACCCTTGGCCTAGCGCTCACTTTATGTTTGAAGGTAAAAAAGTAAAAGTTATCAAAGCACAGGTGGAAGAATTTTCAGGCAAACCGGGTGAAATTATTTCCACAAAACCATTGGTTATAGCAACTGCTGACAAATCACTGCGCCTTATCACAGTTCAGCCAGAAGGCGGCAAGGCTATGGACGGCACAGCCTGGGCAGCAGGCCGCCGTTTCAAAAAAGGTGACAGCCTTATATAAAATTTCCATTTGATTTTTACCAAATTATCAAATTTATGGGGTAGAATATAATATATTAATGGAATTTGACTCAATAAAGGAGATTTTATATGCTTTTTTATCGTTATGATATTTACTATTTTATACTTGTAATCCCGGCGGTAATATTTTCAATGTGGGCACAGTCAAAGGTAAACTCCACATACAACGAATATTCCCGCCACACAACATACAGCCGAATGACAGGCTTCGAGGCCGCCCGCAGAATCCTTGATGCAAACGGCCTGCGTCATGTGCATATCGAAAGGGTAGCAGGTAACCTTACAGACCACTATGACCCTAAAGCGAATGTTATCCGTCTGTCAGACGGTGTTTATTCATCACCAAGCATAGCCGCAGTGGGCGTTGCCGCCCACGAAGCAGGCCACGCGGTGCAGTATGCCCTGGGTTATACCCCTATCAGACTGCGCGGTGCAGTATTGCCGGTGTGTCAGATAGGCAGTACAATTTCGTGGCCAATGATTCTTATCGGCTTTTTTATGAACAGTCAGCCGCTTATCAACATCGGTCTGATTCTTTTTGGTTCGGTGGCACTGTTCCAGTTTGTTACACTGCCGGTTGAACTCAATGCATCAAACCGTGCTGTAGACGCCCTTGCAATCAGCGGTTCATTTACAGATGACGAACTGTACGGCGTTGAAAAAGTGCTGAAAGCCGCCGCTATGACATATGTTGCAGCCCTTGCGGTTTCACTGGCACAGCTTTTGCGTCTTGTACTTCTTTTCGGCAACAGAGACAGAGATTAAAAGAGAGGTTATATGGCTCAGGATTTAAACAGAAAGCTTGTGGTTGAAGGCTTGCTCAAGGTGGAAAAGTCAGGTTTTTCAAATCTTGTTCTTCCATCTTTGCTCTCTGATACCAGGCTCTCAAACCAGGATAAAGCATTTATTTCCAATCTGTTTTATGGAACAATTGAAAGAAAAATCACGCTGAATTATATTCTCAGCCGCTTTATCTCAAAACCTTTGAAAAAACTTGATAAAGAAGTTGTTGCAATAATGCAGAGCGGGCTTTATCAGATTTTATATATGAATTCCGTGCCGTCTTTTGCGGCAATTAACCAGGCTGTCGGGCTGTGCTCTTCCTTCAAAAAGACCAGCGCCAAGGGCTTGGTTAATGCTGTTTTAAGAAAAGCGGCAGATTTCGACCTTAACACCGCAAAATTTACTTCAGAAACTGAAAAAATGAGTGTACTTTACTCTATCAGCGAAGAAATTGTAGGTATTGTAATGGGGGATTATCCAAATACATACGAAGATATTCTTAAGGGAATGTTAATAAATCCTCCGTTGACAATTAATATCAATACAACTAAAATTTCAGTGGGTGACTATATGTCTGCCCTTGACAATGCAGGCGTAAAATACATCACAACAGCATTGCCAAACTGCCTGGAAATTCCTTCCGGCGGCGCAGTAACTGACCTGCCTGGATTTGCTGAAGGGCACTTCTTTGTGCAGGGGATTACCAGCCGGTATGCTATCGATGCCCTGGGTGTAAAAACGGGGTACAATATTTTGGATTTATGTGCAGCTCCAGGCGGCAAAACTTTTGCGACAGCCATATATCTGAATAATACAGGCTCCATTGTCAGCTGTGACCCTAACCCATCACGTCTTGTTCTTATTGAAAACGGTGCAAAACGCCTGGGCTTTGACAATATCACCACACTTGAAAACCTTGGTCAGAACTATAGGGAAGACCTTATGGGTAAGGATGCCATCATCTGTGACGTGCCTTGTTCAGGTATAGGCATAATTCCCAAAAAACCTGACCTGAGATATAAAAAGCTGGACGATATAAAACAGTTGTGCCAGCTTCAGCAGGAGATACTTTGCACTGCCGCACGATACATAAAAACAGGTGGCCGCATAGTATATTCAACCTGTACAATAAATAAAGCCGAAAACCAATACCAAATCACACAGTTCCTTGAAAACCACAATGATTTCCGTCTTGCAGAATTGAATTGCCCTGTAAAAGGGGTTGAAAATGATAACAATATGGTTACATTTTTACCACATACTACAGGTTGTGACGGATTTTTTGTAGCGGTTCTGGAAAAAATATGTTAAAATGAAAAAGATAGATATTAAAAGTTTACAGCTTGAACAGCTGAAAGAATACATTTCATCCCTTGGTGCCAAAGCTTTTGTGGCTGGTCAGATTTATACCTGGCTCCACGAAAAATGTGTGGATTCTTTTGATGAAATGACAAATATTTCAAAAAACTTAAGACAGAAGCTGGAAGAAGAGTGCTATATTACCACACTCTCCATCCGTAAAAAACAGGTTTCTGTTGACGGCACAATCAAATATCTTTATCAGCTGCAGGACGGCAACTGTATCGAAACAGTTCTTATGCGCTATGAACACGGAAACAGCATCTGCGTTTCCTGTCAGGTAGGCTGCCGTATGGGCTGTACTTTCTGTGCCTCTACACAGCATGGCAAAGTGCGCGATCTTACAGCCAGCGAAATCCTTCAGCAGCTGTATCACACAGAAAAAGATATCGGTGAACGCGTATCCAACATCGTTATGATGGGTATTGGCGAACCTTTGGACAATTTTGACAATGCAATTGCGTTTATCAGAATTATTTCTTCTCCACAGGGCAAAAATATCAGTCAGAGAAACATCAGTCTTTCTACCTGTGGTATTGTGCCAAAAATTTACGAACTGGCACAGCTGAAGCTGGGTATCACACTCTCAATTTCACTTCACGCCACAACAACTGAAAAACGAAAGGTAACTATGCCTATCACAAATGCGTACAGCGTGGAGGAACTGCTTAAAGCCTGCCGCGACTATGCAAAAATTACAGGCAGAAGAATATCTTTTGAATATACAATGATAAAGGGTGTCAACGATACAGATGATGATGCCCGCCGCCTTTCACAACTGCTGAAAGGTATGCTCAGCCACGTCAACCTCATTCCACTGAATCCTGTAGATGGTTCAGCCTATACACAGAGTGATGACAGAGCTATAAGAGCTTTCCAGAAAAAACTTACAGACCTGCATGTCAATGCAACAATACGCAGAAGACTGGGGCAGGATATTTCCGCTGCATGCGGTCAATTAAGAAATGAAAACAGGTGAGTTATGAGAATTGCCGGTAAAACAGACAAAGGATACAAACGCCCTGACAACCAGGACAGATACATTGCAGGCAAGCTGGCCAACGGCACAGCTTTCGGCTTTGTAGCCGATGGTATGGGCGGCGCAAACGGGGGAAGTGTGGCTTCTTCACATTTGTGCAGAATACTGGAAGAGTGTTTGTTCCAGCAGAATGACAATATGGCTATGGACAGCGAAAAGACTGTTCTTGATGCCATCGATTCTGCCTGCTCTGAAATATACCATATGTCAAAATCTGACAGTAAGCTGTCCGGTATGGGTACGACAATATCCGGAGTAACAGTAAAGGATAATCTGTGTACAGTATACAATATAGGCGACAGCCGTGTTTATATCCTGCGTTCAGGAGTGCTTAATCTTATTACAGAAGACCACTCCGTTGTACATCAGCTGTATCTCCAGGGGGCCATTACAGAGGAAGAGATGGCTACTCATCCACAGAAAAACCTTATTACACGTGCAGTAGGTGTTCGTTATGATGTGGACACAGATGTAAGCGAAATTCACCTTCTTCCAGGCGACAGAATACTCTGTGCATCAGATGGTCTGACAAACTTTGTTTCATCATCTGTTATGGCACAGATTATGTCAGACGATGATTTTTACAATATACCTTCAGCGCTTATCGAAAAAGCTCTGGAAAACAATGCAACAGACAATATAACAGCTGTTGTGCTGGAATACTAATAGAGAAAGGGTTATGCATATATGGATAACAATTATATAGGAAAAAAAGTAGATAACCGATATGATGTTATATCCCTGATAGGTGTTGGCGGTATGTCCAATGTCTACAAAGCAATAGATACACTTACAGGCGAAACAGTTGCAATCAAGTTCCTCAAGCACGAATTTTTTGAAAATGAAGAACTGGTGCGCCGATTTAAAAATGAAAGCAAGGCTATCTCTCTGCTGGACAATCCAAACATCATCAAGGTTATTGATGTAAATATAAACGACAATGAAAAATACATTGTTGTCGAATATATTGATGGTATTACTCTCAAAGAATATATCGACAACCGCAAGGTTCTTACATGGCAGGAAACAGTGTCATTTACAGGTACTATTCTTTCTGCCATCAGTCATGCTCACGACAACGGTATTATCCACAGAGATCTCAAACCTCACAATATAATGCTTCTGCGTGACGGCACACTCAAAATAATGGACTTCGGCATCGCCCGTCTGTCCACAGCAAACCAGAAAACAGTTACAGACAAAGCTATCGGTTCTGTACACTACATCAGCCCTGAACAGGTTCGCGGCAAAAATTCTGACGGTCGCAGTGACATATACAGCATCGGTATTATGATGTATGAAATGCTTACAGGAGTGCTTCCGTTTGTATCGGATTCAGCTGTTTCAGTTGCTATGAAGCAGGTTCAGGAAACAGCAAAAAAACCTACAGAAATTGTAGATACAATTCCTGCAGGCCTTGAACAGATTGTAATGAAGGCTATCGAAAAACAGCCTTCATTCAGATATCAGTCAGCACAGGAAATGCTGAAGGATTTACAGGATTTCAAATCAAATCCTGCTATTATCTTCCCATATGGAGAAGATGAAAAAACACAGACAGTGGTGGTGAATAAAGTGGCCGATAAGAAGCCAGCTAAAAAAGTAAAAGTGAAAAAAGGTTTCCGTGTAACACTTCCTATTATGGCGGGTGTTGCAGCAGCGTTTTTTGTAAGTGCAATTATTGCCTGCTTTATGATTCTCAAATCAAACAACAGCCCATTGCTTTCAAAACAGCCAGATGTTGAACTTCCAAGTTTTGTTGGTATGTATGAAGCTGATGTAAAGAACAATAAAGAGTTCAAATATGAAGTTGAATATCTTTATTCAGGTGAATACGAACAGGGCGTCGTTATGTCACAGAATCCTAAACCTCCAAAAACAATCAAAGCTGGCGGCCTTGTAAAACTTAAAGTAAGCCAGGGCCCAATGAGCAGCCAGATACAGGATCTTTCCAATTATTCCAGAGGCGAAGCCGAAAGAATTCTTTCAGAACTGGAAGTTAATGTTGTTATCAAAACAATTGCTGATAAGAAGATTGATCGTGGTTACGTTGTGAAAACAGACCCTGAAAAAGGCACTATTATTCATTCAGGCGACACTGTAACACTTTATGTATCATCTGGTGATCCAGATAACAAAAACAAAACATTTGTTGTAGGCGTTACAGGCAACCAGTTCTCTGATGCTTCCAAAATTCTTGCAAAGAGCAACTTGGTTGTAGGTACTTATTCATACAGAGAAGATGGTTCACCTTATGGTACAGTTATTGAACAGAATCCACGGGCAGGCACAGAAGTTGTTGTAGGCAGCACAGTAAGCCTTGTTATTTCCTCTGGCCCACCAACATGTTCAGTATGTGGTTCAACAGAACATAGAGATCACCCTGTATGTAAGTTCTGTGAATCCAAGGAACATATCACAGAAAAACATATCTGCAAACTTTGCGGTGCTGAAGGCAAACATGGTGAAAGTGATTGTCCTGACAGTTGTAAAAAACATATAGGCCAGCATAAAGCCAATATGTGCCCGGATCTTGAACCAACACCAACACCTACTCCAGAATCCACACCGCGGCCAACTCCAGAATCTACACCAGAACCAACTCCAGAGCCAACACCAGAACCAACAGCTGATCCGGCTCCGGATGTTGCCACACCTGAAGGTGGCAACGAGTAAGATATAATAAAACAGGAAAATTATATGACAGATAAAATAATTCTGAAAAGCATAGGTGGTTTTTACTATGTGAAATCAGGAGATGAAGTTATAGAATGTAAAGCAAAGGGAAAGTTTCGCAACCTTTCCCTTTCTCCTCTTGCAGGGGATATTGTGGATACAGAGTTTGATGGCAGCACCAATGTCATAACCAAAATTTATCCGCGAAAAAATAAATTCATACGTCCGCCTTTTGCCAATCTGGAACTGCTTATTATGGTGGTTTCCACCACAGAACCAGCCCCTAATTATCTGGTACTGGACAAAATGTGTGCTATTGCACGGCATAAGGATGTGGATGTTGCCATTGTCATTACAAAAACTGATATGGCTGAATACCAGCATGTTTATGACACATACAGCAAAGCGGGCTATCCGGTGTTCTTTACTGGTGAAAATGATGCTGAACAGCTGGATGCACTCCGCAGTTTGATGAAAGGTAAACTCTGTGCCTTCTCAGGCAACAGTGGCGTGGGTAAATCCACATTGCTTAATAAATTGTTCCCGCATCTTAAGCTGGAAACAGGTATAATCAGTAAAAAACTGGGCCGTGGCAAACACACTACCCGCCAGGTCGAAATATTTGAAATGGAAGACTGTATGGTTGCGGATACTCCGGGTTTTTCATCTGTTGAGTTGGACTATGACAACTTTATTTCAAAAACTGACCTGCAGCATGCCTTTATCGAATTTGCTGACCATATCGGAGACTGCAAGTTCAGCGACTGTTCCCATACAGGTGAAAAAGGCTGTGCTGTAAAAATTGCTGTTGATAAAGGCGAAATACCACTTTCACGCTACGAAAGCTACTGTGCTCTCTACGATAGACAGAAAAATATAAAGGACTGGGAACTGTAATGAAAAGATGTGTTGTTATAGGAGCGGTTGAGCTGGATTTTCCGGCTGAAAATCTTATCCGTGATACAGATTTTGTAATATGTGCGGATAAAGGTTGGCTAAATGCAAAAAAACACGGTATAAAACCGGATATGATAGTAGGCGATTTTGATTCTTCACCGTACCCTGAAAATACCGATGCAGAAATCACTGTTTTACCTGTAGTTAAAGATGATACAGATACTTTCCATATAGCAAAATATGTGGTGGAAAATGGTTTCACAGATGTTCTTTTGCTGGGCCTTATCGGTGGAAAAAGAATAGAGCATACAATCGCAAATATCCAGACACTTGTATTTTTTGCCCGGAACAGAGTAAACGCCACAGCGATGGACAGATATTCCACACTGATGGTTATAAAAGATGGCAGTATCACTCTGCCAGATATGCCGGATAAATTCTTCTCGTTGTTTTCGATGGGCGAAAAGGCTGAAGGTGTATCTATAAAAGGTGCAAAATATCCTTTGTCCGATTACACCCTTACAAATTCTTTCCCTATTGGTATAAGTAACGAGTTTATCGGCGAAAATGTGGATATCACAGTAAAAAGCGGCAGCATACTGCTTATTGTTACACAGAAAGACTGAAAAAAGCCTTTACCCATTTGGGTAAAGGCTTTTAGTTATTTTCTTTTGTTTCTTTCCAGTTCTTTTTCCAGTTTTTTGATTTCGGCTCTGTTTTTTCTAATTTTATTTATGCAGAACAAAGCAAGGGCAACAGGCAGTGCCCAGGCAAGGCCATAACCAAGATTGTAAAACGGATTATCCATAATATCACAACTCCTTTTTGATAATTCAATTCTAACATAAATATTAAATTTAACAATATAAAAATTGTAATAATTTTGTTATATTTATTTTGTATAAAAATGCTGATATTTTATAAAAATTATGCATAATATAGCAAAATATAACCAAAATTGGTGAAAGATATGGTTGCAAAATAAAAAGTGATGGTATATAATTTATATCAATAAGGGACAAAAGTCCCATATAAAATTCACAGGAGGACTACTCAAATGAAAAAATTACTTGCTCTTGTTCTCGCTGGCGTAATGGCATTCTCTCTGGTTGCTTGCGGCGGCGGTGAAGAAGGTGGCTCAACAGGCGAAGAACTGCTGAAAGTTAACCTTATCGTTCAGAACCTTGGCGACAAATCTTTCAACGACTCAGCTGACTCTGGTCTTGTAAGACTTGAAAACGAAGGCAAAATCGACTACACATGTACAGAATACGGCAACGACAACTCCAAAGTTGTTATCACAATGGAAGAAGCTGCTGAAGATTACGATGTAGTTATCTGTAACAACCTTGGCTTTGGTATGGCTACAGACTGGCTGAAAGCTAATGCAGCTTCCTACCCAGAAACAACATTCATCATCTACGATGAACCATCTGTAACACTCCCAGACCAGAACGTTCAGTTCCTTTGCTACAAAGCTAACGAATCTGACTACGTTGCAGGTGCTCTTGCTGCTCTCGTTTCCGAAACAGGCGTTATCGGTTTTGTAGGCGGCCAGGAAACACCAGTTATCCACGACTTCCTCGTTGGTTACATCCTTGGTGCTCAGTACGTAAACCCAGACATCAAAGTTTGCGTATCTTATGTTGGTGAATACACAAACCCAGGTAAAGGTAAAGACCTTGGCGTTACAGACCTTAACAACGGCGCAGACGTTCTTCACGCTGTAGCTGGCGGTTCAGGTAATGGTTACCTTGAAGCTGCATTTGAAGCTGGCAAACTTGGTATCGGCGTTGATGCTGACCAGTACGAAGCATTCAAAGAAGCAAAACCTGACCTTGCTAAATCTATCGTTACATCTTCTCTGAAAGATGTTGGCGAATCTCTCTACAGAGTAGTAGGTTCTATGGTTGACGGCACATACGCTTGGGCTGAACAGATGTGGTTCGGTATGCCAGAAGGCTGTGCAGGTATCGCTGAAAACGAAAACTACCTTGCAATCGTTTCTGAAGAAGACCGCGCAACAATCGACGACATCAAAGCTAAAATGGCAGACGGCACAATCGTTGTTCCAACAGCTTATGGTATGACAGCAGACGAAATCAACGCTCTCGTTGATTCTGCAAAATAATTCAAATTGTTAATACAGTTTGGTATTAAGACAAATAAAGAGGCAATACTCTGTGAGTATTGCCTTTTTTTGTACAAATAGAAAATTTTTGTTTACATTTTATTAATTTTTTAGTACAATATATATGAATTTTAATACTTAGTGAGGTGAGGAATATGCCAGAAGAAATTTTGCTTATGGATAAGATAACAAAAGTTTACCCAAACGGCTTTGTTGCTAACAAAGATGTTACTTTCTCCATCAATAAAGGCGAAATTCATGCACTGATGGGTGAAAACGGTGCAGGCAAATCTACATT
>JAFZGF010000001.1 GCA_017555565.1 Oscillospiraceae bacterium | reverse complement strand
ATAGCTGAGTGGAGCAGGGGTAGCTCGTCAGGTTCATACCCTGAAGGTCGCGGGTTCGATTCCCGTCTTAGCAACCAGAACGTTCAGAGAAGAACTGAAAACCCGAAACTAAATCAGAGAGAACTGTAAACCCACAATCAAGTGAGAGAACACATTAAAACCCACAGGAGAGATTCTTATGAAATTCAACATCGAAAATTACGAAAACATGACCGCAGAGGAAAAAGTAGCAGCACTGGAAGCGTACGAGTTTGATATGTCAGGCTATGTTGCGAAAAGTGTATTTGATAAAAAAGCCAGCGAAGCTGCTGAACTGTCAAAACAGCTCAAAGCAAGGATGACAGAAGAAGAAGTGACTAAGGCGAAAGAAGCAGAAGAAAGAGAAGCTCTGCTCGCAAAACTTAAAGCACTTGAAACAGAGAAAACACTGAACACTTACGTGAACAGTTATCTGGCAATGGGCTACGACGAAAAACTTGCTAAATCCACAGCTCAGGCTATGGTAGATGGCGATATGGAAACTGTGTTTAAAAATCAGAAAGCACACGTAGAAGCCGAAAAGAAAGCACTGAGAACTGAGTTGCTGAAACAGACACCTCCACCAAGCTCAACCGGCAATGGTGACGGCGCGGTTACACTCGAAACACTTAAAAATATGACTGCACAGGAGAGATATGAGTTTTCTCAGAAAAATCCTGACCAGTATAAAGCACTTTACGGAGGTAACAACTAATGGCACACACAATTTATGACAATTTCTTCCTTTCTAACGAAGTAGAAGATCAGTTTAACTCCCACCTTGACCTTCAGCAGTTCTGCACAATCGACAGAACACTCGAAGGCGTAGCTGGTATGGTAAGAAAAATCAA
Source organism: Oscillospiraceae bacterium (assembly GCA_017555565.1). Lineage (GTDB taxonomy): Bacteria > Bacillota > Clostridia > Oscillospirales > Ruminococcaceae > RGIG3102. Next base: position 12,732 of record JAFZGF010000001.1, on the reverse strand, counting down.
CGTATACCGCGCTACAGATGGTACAGAAAAACTGGAAATGGGCGAAGGTAACACAAAATCTATCGAAGTTTCCTACACACCAGAAGAATACAAAATCCTGCTCGCACAGAACAGATTCGACTACTTTGATGAACAGGCTATGACAGATCCTAACCTCGTACCAGTAGGCGTACGCCACATGGGTACAGATATGTTCAACACTGTAAACGCTGACGTTTTTGCAGAGTTCAACAAAACATCTCTGTCTGTAGCGGCTACAGCACCTGACTTCGCAGCATTTGTTGACGCTCAGGCTGCTCTGGGTATCGAAAACGTTGAAGGCGTTTCCGTATTCGGTTTCGTATCTATCAAAGATATGGCTAAAGTTCGCAAAGCACTGAAAGATGACCTGAAATATGTTGAAGCATTTGCTAAACAGGGTTATGTAGGTACAGTTGCTGGCGTAAACCTGTACACAAAGAAAGACGCTGTTGAAGGCACAATCGTTGTTGGTACAAAAGACGCTGTAACACTCTTTGTTAAAAAAGGTACAGAAGTTGAACAGCCACAGAGAGCTGCAGATGAAGCTAACGTTCGTCAGAACTCTATCTTCTCTCGCAAATACTATGTTGCTGCACTGACAGACGAAACAAAAGCAGTAAAAATCACAATCGGTTAATTTAACTTAGGAGGCTGTTGACGATGGATAAAATCAAAAGTTTTAAAAATTTAATACAGCCTGATGTGGTTACTGACGAGCTTGCTAACGAGCTTATTAATGCAGCAGGCAACATTGTTTTGAACCGCAGATTTCCATTTGGCTATGCTGTGGGTACATCAGTACCTGCACAGTATGAGTACATACAGGTAAGAATTGCGGTTGAACTGTACAGCAAGATGGGTGCAGAAGGTCAGACTGTCCATAACGAAAACGGCATTAGCCGTTCATGGGAGGCTGGCGATGTAAGCCCATCACTGCTGAAGCAGATACTGCCCGGTTGTGGGAGCGTGGTGTAATGAGAACACTTAATCGAAATAAGCGTCAAATTTACTATGCTCTTTATTTAGGCGAAACCGCCCTTGTAGACGAACGGGGCAAGGAAACAGGCGAATACGCACAAACCTACGGCGACAAGGTATCACTTATGGTAAATATCTCAGCCTCCGCTGGTGAGGAAGCAGTAAACGCTTTTGGTGGTTTTACAGATTACAGTAGGGCAATTACTGTTGCAGGTCAATGCGAAATGGACGAGAACACTGTTATCTGGTTCGGCGTTGATCCGCAGACAGAACCTTATAACTATATTGTTACCCGCAAGGCTGACAGTAAGAACGGTGTTATCTACGCTTTACAGGAAGTTAAAGTAGGGTAATGAAAATAGTTATAAACCCGTTTGACAAAGACTCAATCAACAAGGCGTTAAAACAAGTTCGAGCCTATCAGAAAGATTTTAAGAAGAAAGAGCAAGAATTTATAAAACGCCTTGCTGAGATTGGTGTATCGGTAGCGACAGCGGGCTTTGAGGCTGCTGCTTATGACGGCACTAAAGATGTTTCAGTTCGTATGGAACGGCGTGGTAATAAAGTAGCTGTAATAGCTGAGGGCGAAACAGTTGGCTTTATTGAGTTTGGTACAGGTAAATTCAACCCTGAGTATAACTCAGCGGGCTTAGAATATACACCGCCACCACACGGTTCATACGGGCAGGGCAAAGGTAAACAAAAGTCTTGGGGTTACTACGGTGATCCGGGAACTAACGGCAAGGTAGTCACAAATAGCAAAGGCAGAGATGTTGTTATCACTAAAGGTAATCCACCTGCCGAAGCTATGTTGGCTGCACGAAATGAAATGATAAGCAAAGTAACACAGATAGCAAGGGAGGTATGGCGTTAATATGATAGACGTAATCAACGAGATTTTCGATACTCTTGCTAAAGGTGTACGCGAAAAACATTCAGATGTGACAGTGACAGGTGAATATACTCGTAGCCCATCTAAGTTCCCAGCGGTTACTTTTGACGAAACAGAAAACGTGACCGTGGATAGCTTAGTGGATTCATCCGACGTAGAAAAATTCGCTGGTGTAAGATACCGCTTGCAGGTGTTTAGCAATAAGCAGTCAGGCAGAAAAGCTGAAGCGAGAGCGATATTTTCCACAGCAGATGAACTGCTGTTGAGAATGGGCCTGCGCCGAAAAACATATACCACTACACCAGATTATTACAACTCAACAATTTATTCTATCGAGGCTACATACGAGGGCATAATTTCGGCAGAGGGGATAATGTACGCAAGATAAAAGATTTTGTGTATACCGACATATATTCCCTAACGGCAAAGTCTATATAGGCTACACAGGTCGAAAGCCCGAAGAAAGATGGGAGCGCGGTAACGGATATAAACATCAAACGCTGGTTTACAGAGCTATACAACGCTATGGGTGGGATAACATAATTCACGAAATAGTGGCGCAAAAGCTGACGAAAAACGAAGCCTGCGCATTAGAGATAGCTCTGATAGCAGCGAATAGAAGTAATAACAGACAGTATGGTTACAACATCACAAGTGGTGGCGAAGGCGGTAGTTTTACCGCAACGAGCAAAGGGAAACCGATAATTCAATACTCGTTAGATGGCGAGGTTGTAAAAGAATGGCCTAACGCAAGAACGGCATTCTTACACACCCGCATTGACGCAGCCCACATAAACCATGTCTGTCACAACAAACGCAAAACCGCGGGCGGTTTTGTTTGGAAATTCAAATAATTTTTCTCGGAGGAATTTATTATGGCAATTAGCACACTTGGCGTTGCGCTGAAAATTGGCGAACAGGAAGTTGTAATTAAAGATTTCCCTTCCCTTCTCGGTAAAAGAAGCGCTCTTGAAACAACTACACTTTCCGATGACGCTCAGACTTATATTGCAGGCATTCGTCAGCAGGAAGAATCTTTCGATTTCCTTGCTAACTATGACGCAACAGTTTATCAGACACTGAACGCAATCGCAGAAGCACAGAACTGCGAACTGTCATTCTCTGACGGTTCTAAATACGCTTGGGAAGGTACAGTTTCCGTTAGCGTTAATGAAGGTGGCGTAGACGAAGTTATCGAAATGACAATTTCTATCACACCATCTACAGTGCCAGTATGGTCTAAAGGCGCTTAATTAAAGCAAAAGTAAAGGCGGGTTTATCCCGCCTTAAATTTAAATATCTATAAAGGAGAGTACATTATGAGTACCCAGATTACTATTGAACACAAAAAGCAGAAATACACACTTGAATACTCCCGCCAGTCTGTAAAGCAGATGGAACAGCAGGGTTTCTCTATTGAACACATGGACGAAAAACCAATGACAATGATCCCTATGCTGTTTCAGGGTGCGTTCATCAAAAACCATAAAGGCGTAAAACGTGCTGTTATGGACGAAATCTACGATGGTATCACAGACAGATTTAACGAAGAAGGCACAGGCTTTATTCAGGTACTGGCTGAAATGTATGCAGAAACACTGAATACCCTTATCGAAGCTAAGGAAGTTGACGAGGGAAACGCGGTGAGCTGGAAAGTGGTGAAGGGCTAACCACTTATACAGAGGTATTCGAACAGCTCTGTCCGTGGTATATGTCAATAGGAATGACCTATGAGGATTTCTGGTACAGTGATGTACGCCTTGTAGAGTTCTACCGAAAGGCAGACGAACTAAAAACGAAAAGGCGAAATGAAACGCTATGGTTACAAGGCGCTTATTTCTATGAGGCGTTATGTGACGCTTCACCGCTTTTCAGAATGAGTTTCTCAAGAAAAGCAGTAGAGCCAAGACCATACGTGAAAGAGCCTTATCCAATGACTGAACTCGAACTGAGAGAACGTGAACAGCGTGAAGCTAAGAAACGAGAAGAACGCATGAAAGCTGAGTTCGCCCGGTTCGTAAACGGTATGATTGAACGAAAGAAGCTCACCGAAGCTCACGAGGACAAAGGTGGGTGATATGAATGTCCACTACTATTGATTCTCTGTCCATAGAGATTCAAAGCAATTCTGCCAGTGCAGCTCAAGGGATAGATGAACTGGCGAAGTCTTTAGGAAAACTAAAGCAGAATGGTGCGGTTAGTGTGGCAGTCAAAAACATAACCGCGCTTAAAACTGCGTTGTCCGGTTTCAAGGTAGACAACGAAGCCGTAAACAGCGTAGGCCGTTTGGTTGATAATCTTCGGAGATTGAAAGAAGTAAAATCAGGCGGTTTAGGTACAATGGTGAATAGCCTTGCGAAACTGCAAAAAGTAACAGACGGTCTTAATGACGATGTTATTGAGGCGTTCACTGCAAAAGTTAAAAAACTTACGGAAGCGCTGACACCGCTTTCCGATAAAATGACTACTGTTAAACAAGCGTTTAGCGGTATCAATTCAATGTCAAAAAAAACCAGTAATTCGTTCAGAGACGCAGGCGATGGTATAAATACCACAACGCTGAATATGTCGAGTTTTATTACTGTGGCGCAAGCTGCGGTACAGGCGTTGGCGAAGCTGATTGAAAAGCTGGCTGAATATATCAGTTTGGCTATGGAATGGGATGGTGTATCAGCCCGTTTCGGCAGAGGTTTCGGCGAACACGCAGAAGAAACTTATGCATGGATTCAGCGCTTAAACGAAGAAATGGGTATTAATATCCAGCAGTTTATGCAGTACAGTTCCATTTATGCCACAATGCTTCAGGGCTTTGGCGTAAACGGCGAAGATAGTGCCAAGATGGCGCTGGGCTACACAGAGCTGACATATGATATATGGGCTGGCTACAACGATATTTACAAGACATACAGTGACGCAGCAGACGCTGTTAAATCAGCGATTGCGGGCGAAGTAGAGCCTATCCGTAAGGCTGGTTTTACTATCATCGAATCCACACTGGAACAGACCGCGGCTAACCACGGTTTGAGCATTAGTCTTGAAAACGCCACAGAAGCGCAGAAATCATACTTGCGTTATCTGACACTGGTAGAACAGGCACACTCACAGAATCTTGTAGGTACATACGCAAAAGAACTGAACACAGCCGAAGGTCTTACTCGTACACTGTCACAGCAGTTAAAATCTCTGGCACAGTCATTCGGTAGTTTGTTCCTGCCAGTGCTGGTAAAGGTAATCCCTTATATTCAGGCATTTGTTGATCTGCTGACAGAAGCAGTGAGAAAAATCGCGTCCTTCTTCGGCATTACAATTCAAGCTGTTGACTGGAGTGGTTATGGCGCTGGTATAAGTGGTGCTGCGGAAAGCACTGACGGATTAGCTGATTCTGCGAACAGCGCAGCTAAGGCGGCCAAAGACCTGAAAAAAGCTACTATCGGCATTGATGAGCTGAATATCATCAGCCCACCAGAACCAACAAGTGGCAAAACTCCGAGCGTAGGTGCTGGCGGTGCAGGTTTTGGCGGCCTTGACGTTGACAGCCTGTGGGATGAAAGTATTTTCGACAGCATCAACAGTCAAGTTGATGAACTGAAAAAGAAAATAAAAGATATGCTTCCTGTGGCCGCTGGCATAGCATTAGCTATCGCTGGTTGGAGCTTAGCTACATTCAGTGACGATTTAACAGATAATTTTAAACTGCTCAAAAAGTTCAGCAAGCATATTAAAACATTAGGAAAAGCTGTAGCGGTTCTTGGCATTTCAATAGCTGTAGGTAAGCTCGCGTGGGATTTCACAGGTGCTTACTTAGAGGGCATTGATAAAAATGGCTTACTGAAATCTATTGGCACTACAGTATTGGGTGCAGCAGTGGCTGGCTGGTTAGCTGGTGGCGCTGGCGCAGGTATTGTACTCACAACATCTGGTGTTGTGAAGCTGTCAAGATTATGGGTAGAACTCAAAGAAGGCAGTGTGAAGCTGTCTGATCCTAAAGCACTGGCGACAATGTTCGTTGGTGTAGTTGAATCCGTATTAGGTGGTGCGCTTGTAATTGACGCACTGAAAGGCGGCAAATGGACTACTACTATAACACACTGGCTTTCAAACGGTCTTAAAAATGTTTTCATCTCAGGCGCAACCAAAGGCTTGGGCGCAGTCGACTGGTTGAAAAATTTGGTAGTACCAATGGGAACTAAGATACTCGGCGCGCTGGGTAAATTAGGCACAATCATCGGTGGCTCACTGTCAGGCTGGGCTATAGCTGCAATCGCGGCGATTGTAGGCGTAATTACATTAGGTATTGTAGATTACGATTTCACAAGCATTGGCGAAAAATTCGGTTCTGCAATGGCTAAGGTGCTGGGGAAACCGATTATTTGGTTAGGTAATGTTGGTAAAGCTATCAAAGACGGTTTTAACTCAGCCATCAAGTGGATAACAGAAACATTCACTTGGGATAACATTACTGCGTTTTTGGCTAAAGTTTTCAGTGTTGACTGGTGGACTGATACAGTCTGGCCGTGGATGAAACAGATAGGCAACAACATTGTCGAAGGTCTGTGGTCTGGCATTACTGGCTGGTGGAGAAATCTTAAACAGAACATCAAAGAATTTATAGATGGTTTTGTTAAAGGTTGGAACGACGAGCTTGAAATCAACAGCCCATCAAAAGTTTTTGAACGAATGGGTGGTTATCTGATTGCGGGCTTGTGGAATGGTATCACAGGTTGGTTTGAAAAACTGATAGCAAACGTTTCCACATTCGTAACAAATACTATCACTAAAGTAAAATCTTTCTTTGGTATTACAGGTAACACATCAAGCACATTTAAAACTATCGGTGGCAACCTTGTACAAGGTGTTATCGATGGTATTACTGGTAAGGCGAGCGCATTGTGGAGCAGTCTTAAAAGCTGGGCTGATGGCGTAATCAGCAGTATCAAAGGGTTCTTTGGTATTCACTCACCATCTACAGTAGCTAAAAAGCAGATTGGTAGCAATATCGCTGCTGGTGTAGTAGAGGGTGTAAGCGAAAAAGCAAATGCACTTGTACAGCCAATTAAAAACATGTGGAATAACGCCAAGAACTGGTGGAACAGAAGCAAAGGCAATTTGACATTTACTCCATCTGTTGGCAATCTCACAACCGGTTTGAAAAACGCTTGGAACACAGCTAAAAGCTGGTGGAATAAAAACGTTAAACTTTCTATTCCTTCACTTAGTTTGAAAGTAACTTATGATACCAAAGGCTTAGGCTCTATCAAAAAAGGTATTGTAAAAGCTCTTAATCTTCCGGGCTGGCCTTCACTGAAATTCGCTGCTAACGGCGGTATGTTCAGTCAGGGTTCAATGATTTGGGCTGGTGAACGTGGTGCTGAAATCGTAGCGAATGCTCACGGTGGTAAGACTGGCGTTATGAACGTAGAGCAGATGCAACAGGCAGTATACGAAGGTGTGCTGGCGGCTATGATGGCTACACAGAGAGGTTCTGGTGGCAATGGTGGTGGCGAAATCAAAGTTTACCTTGACGGCAGACAGATTAACGCTTCTATCGAAAGACAGCAGAAAGAACGTGGCGTTTCCATCATGGGTAGAGAAGTTTACAGTTATTAATAAGAGCGTCGAGAACGCCACTTTTTAAAAGAGGTGATTTGTATGACAGCTCTTGTAACGGTGGGCGGTTATGAATTTCCAGAGCCATCTACATACAGTGCTGTGACAAGCACTATCGTAGATTCAGGGCGAAATGTTAATGGCTATGTTGTGGGTAGCGTAGTGCGACACGATGTAGCGAAAATAGAATTGTCTTGGAGATACTTGACCGCAGAACAGTGGGCGAAAGTTTTATCTTGTTTTACAAGTAGCTTTTACAACACTGTCACTTTTTATAATCAGGCTACAGCAGGGTACACCACAAGAACGATGTATGTTTCCGACAGAAACGCAGGTATGTGGCGCAGAAACCCAGCAACTGGCGAGGTAATGGGTTGGACTAACCCGTCGCTGTCACTCGTAGAGGTGTAGCCCATGATTAAAGTATCTGACAGATGGGAGCAGAAGCAAAGAGAACTGCTTGCTCCTGAAGGATATATACAGTTAGTCGTAGGCGTATCAGAAGCGGGCTTGCAAGACGAGGTGACACCGAGTTCAACAAACGAGGCGACATTCTCTAATATTGAAGCTGTCACAGATATGTATGGTAATTATCTTACATATCCGTGGGCTACGACTGAACTGAACTTTTGGTCTTTAGACGGCACAAAACAGGTTCTCAATAGCAATGATTACAAAGGCTATGCGAGTAAAAATCTTGACAGTGGCGACATAACACTGACAGTAGCGAAAGTTCACGAACAGGCAATACCGGGGTTGAAAATCACTTGGTGTGAGGAACTCGGTGAATACGCAACAAAATTCACAATAACCGCATACAACGGCGACACAGTAGTTTCCACTTTGACAGTCGCAGGTAACACATCCGTGACAACAGAAGTTGAAATGGAAATTGCTAATTATGACAGCATAAAAATCGTTGTAAACGAATGGTGCTTACCACAGCATAGAGCAAGAATAGATAAAATTCAGTTAGGCTTAGATACTGTATATCTTAAAAAAGATATTATGAGTTTCAAACACGAACAGTTCGGCTCAGTAGTAAGTGGCGAACTGCCAAAAAATAGCATTGAATTTTCTCTCGATAACTCTAACGGGCTATGGTCGCCTAATAACCCTGTCGGTCAGGGCAAATACCTGTCTGAACGACAGGAAATCAAAGCATATTATGGTTTTGATATAGACGGCACGATTGAATGGGCTAAGGCGGGTACATTCTACTTATCAGAATGGCGCACTCCATCAAACGGCCTTGAAGCTACATTCGTAGCGCGTGATGTTTTGGAATATATGATCGGTGAAACATATACGGGTATCACAAGCGGTACACTGCTCGAAATTGCTACGGCTGCAATCGAGCAGGCTGACCTTCCAGACAACGTGAAAATAGTTCTTGATGAACGCTTAGGTAATTATTCTGCGAGCTTCGAGGACGATTACACCATCGCCGAGGTATTACAGTTATGCGCAAACGCCGCTTGCTGTGCAATGTACACTAACCGCGATGGCGAGTTCTGTATTGAATATGTAGCGAACCCAGCGATGGGTTACTCAGTAAGGTCAGATATTTCATTCAGTTATCCTGAATACGAATTGTCGAAACCTTTGAAATCTATTGAAGTTACTTACGGCAATGAAAATGATAAATATTCATATTCAGTATCAGCCGAAGGCGAAAAACAGACACTTTCTAACCCGTTTATTTCCACCGAGGAACAAGCGAAAGAAGTAGCTGAATGGGTTGCGAAAACTCTGCAATTCCGTAAAAACATCAGTGGTGAATACAGAGCCGATCCAAGAGCAGATGTATTCGATAAAATCGTCGTTGAAAGTAAATACGGCGTAAACAACGCGGTACTGCTGACTAACATCGTGTACACTTTCACGGGTGTATTTAGGGGCAGTTACGCAGGTATCGTAACAGAATTTTCAGCGGTTGCTGCGGCTTACAGTGGCGAAATTTATGCTGGTGAGGTGTAGGTTATGAAATCGTTTGAAATTAGAACAAGAGAAAAATTCCTCGACCTCGAAAATAGAATCAAAAAATTGGCAGCCGGTGGCACAGGCGGCGGTGGCTTCAGTCCGACTATTGAAACATCGAAGTCTGGCAAGGTCACAACACTGAGAATCACCGATATAAACGGCATAAAAACCGCAGTGATAAACGATGGTGCTGATGGTTATAGCCCTACAGTTTCAGTTAATAAAAATGGTACAGTCACTACTATTGAAATCACCGATGTAAATGGTAAACATACAGCTACTATTAATGATGGTGTAGGTGGTGGTGGAGGTAGTGGTGCATTAACTGCCGAAGATGACGGCAACGGCAATGTGACACTTTCGATTATCGGCACAGCGGTATTGACTGCAACCGATGATGGTGCGGGCAACGTAACTCTTTTCGTTTAAGGGAGGTTTTTATGGCGAATAAAGAAATGTCAACGCTGACAATAGGCGAAACAGTCTATGAAGTGGTTGACGAAAAAGCAAGACAGGATATTGCAAACATTGGCATACCTGAAGACGGACAGGACGGCTTCAGCCCCACTGTGACAGTATCAAAAAGCGGTAAAGTTACAACAGTAAAAATCACAGATGTGAACGGCACTAAAACAGCCACTATCAATGACGGTGCTGACGGCAAGACACCTGTCAAAGGCACTGACTATTGGACTGAAGCTGACAAAGCGGAAATCAAATCCTATGTTGATGAAGCTATTTTAAATGGAAGTTGGTGATAGTATGAGCGTTAATGAAAAAATGACGGCTATTGCTGATGCTATCCGTAGCAAAACAGGTAGTACAAGTGCTTTAACATTAGATGAAATGAGCGAAGCGATAAAGACAATTCAAACAGGTATTGAAGCAGAGCAATATTCTTGGTGTCAGCTTGCTACACCTGTTAAAAACTTTATTGATAATGTTACCTATAATCCTGCCGACTATACAACTTCACAAATTGCAAACTATGCACCTGCAACAGCAGTTACAAGTAATACACACCCTGTTGGTGTTTCTGTTTCAGTAGAAAGTGGAACACTTGACCGAAACGGCTATGAAATGTCTGTTTCAAATGGAACTGTAACACTTGTAAATGACATTCCAAAGCAATTTACAGAATACACAGTAAGAAACAATGGTTTAATAACACAAGTTGGCACACTTAAACCAACCGAAGCATTAAGACTTATTAAATGTGCAACATCAAATGTAAGAGATTTAGGTGGTTGGGCTTGTGACGGTGGTACTGTTAAATACGGAAAACTCTTTAGAGGTGGTGAAATCCAAGAAGCTGACATTGACATATTCAAAAATCAGCTTGGAATTAGACACGAACTAAATTTAAGGGGTTTAACAGAGTCACACGAAAGAGAAGAAGAATGGTGGAACAAATCCATTCTTGGTGACGATGTTGGTTATACCTGTCCAGAACAATATGTATGGCACAGTATAAGTGATACAACAACTTGGAAAGAAATATTAAGATGTGTGTTTGACTGTGTAGCAGAAAATAAACCTTTATTCTTTCATTGTGCGGCTGGTGCTGACAGAACAGGCACAGTAGCTTGTATAATTGAAGCTATTCTTGGTATGAGTCAAAGTGATATTGATAAAGACTACGAGCTGACTTGTTTTGCAAGTGGCACAGGTACAGATAACCAAGCAAGACGAAGAAACGAAAGTGATTGGAAAAATCAAATTACAGCTATTAATAATTTGACAGTAGGTGCAACATTCCGTGATAAAGTGTTGAATTGGGTTGCAAGTTTAGGTTTTACTGTTGATGAAATCAATGCCTTTAGAAATGCAATGATTGACGGCACACCAGATACAATCACACTTAATATCGGCACACAGAAAATCACAAACACACTAACCAATGTGATAAATAGTAATTCACAGGCTACAATCACAAAATATCAGCCTTATAGTGCAGAAATTTCAGTGCCAGACGGCTTTACCATAGATTATGTCAAAGTTACTATGGGTGGCACAGATATAACAGGTGCAGTTTTTAAAGGTACAAAAACAAATCTTTATAGAGCAGTCACAAAAAACCTTACAAACTGTACAGTTGATAACAAGACAAATAAGGTTATTGATGGACAGGGTTATGTTGCTAACATATTAGTTGACGAAGGCTATACTTTTGAAGGTGGCACAATCGAAATCACAATGGGGGGTGTTGATATGTCAATATATTATTCAGACGGAAAAATTGCAATTCCAAATGTAACAGGTGACATTGTAATAACTGCAACAGCAGTTGAAAGTGCACCAGCAGTTGAAACTATTGCCGTGACTTGGTTGAACGGCAAAAACTGTGGGTATAGTGTAGGTTCTGCGTGTACTGTTTCAAGTGAAGCAAGTTATATAATTACTGAACCGATAACTGTGGAACAGGGTAAAAAATACACATTAAGTGGCACTTCACCTGCTAATGACTTTGGTTTCAGATTTATAGGTATAAACAGTAATAATGTTGTTACGGAAGTAAAAAATAATACCGCTATTAAGACAGGTGCATTTAGTGTTGAATGGACACCTACATCAGCAGATACAAAACAGTTTAGGATTAGGGGTTATTCTTCCGCTGCCGCTAATCTTCAGACTTCAACACTGACAGCAGAATAGACTAACAGAAAGGAAAAGCGAATATGATACATTTTATAACAGACAGAACCCAAGCAGACGTGGATCGTGTTCAGCTCCTTTCTGCTAAAGGTTTCGCAAATATGACAGCCGAAGAACGAGCTGAATGGCTGGCAGGTATGAGAGGTGCATATAACAGCACCGACTTAAACCGCGTAGAATCAGCCGTTCAGTATTTGGCTGAAATTTTAAATGTATCTGTTACCACTAAAACAAATTGGGCGGTAACAGATATTCCAAGCACAGCAGATATGGAACGTTATCTTGAAAACATCCGTAAACTGCGAGCAAAAAACAAAATACTGGCAACAACGCCAGAAACGCCGTCAAGTATGACAAGGTTGACATATTCAACGGCAAACAACATTGAAAAAATACTCGCCGATATAGAGAGCTTCACGAGTATGTGGGGGCGTAGCGGTGAAGTATTTTGTGGGGAGGTTTAAAATATGGCAACAAACTGGACTGACCGAGTACCGACCTATCCTAACAGGTACAAGGTTACAAAAGCTGACGGCAGTTTTGAGTACATAACACTCGAACGCGCTGACGAACCAACAGTTGAAGGCACACCAATT
>JAFZGF010000037.1 GCA_017555565.1 Oscillospiraceae bacterium | reverse complement strand
TTGTCTGCTCGTTGTTTTCCCTTCCTCCGTCTCCCTTCATCCGCCACTGGCGGCGGTCGACTCCGTCACCCACGTTTTGGTTACTTTTGCGCCAAAAGTAACGCCAGCGCAGCGTAAAAAGAGTTTGTGTTTATACAAGAGAAAGGATTCTTCACACCTGCGGTGTTCAGAATGACAGAATTCTAGTTTCGTGGTAATAAGATTCCTCGTCGCTTCGCTCACTCGGAATGACACAGGCGGATAATATCCGCCCCTACGTGCTAGGTGTGAAATATAAAGTTTTGCGGGACGATGTGGGCATCGTCCCCTACGTTATGTATATCATCAACTGTTCGCTAAATTCAAATTTTTCTGACACTTGAAAAAACAAACACCGCACAGATTTCTGTGCGGTGTAATATTTTGATTAAGCAAGTTTTTCAATAGCAGCTTTTACACGTGCGATTGTTTTTTCTTTGCCAAGGATTGCAGCCAGTTCAACGCCGCCGCCTGGTGTAAACTGTTTGCCGGAAACAGCAACACGCAGTGGGTAGAGAACCAGACCGTTTTTAACACCCAGCTGGCCGATAAGTTCAAAGAGCTTGTTGTGGATGTTGTCCATTGTCCAGTCTTCAATGCCTTCCAGCACTGGCAGGATGTGGCCCAGCATTTCTTTGGAGTTTTCTGGGTTTGTTTTCATCTTTTTGTTTGTGTACAGGTCGATTTCATATTCAGGCATTTCATCGATAAAGTCTACCTGTTCTGTCAGGTCGCCCAGTACGTCGCAACGTTTCTGCAGTACGCTGCACAGCAGGTCAAAGTCACATTCACCCTGAACACCTTTTTTGATAAATGGCATTGCTTTTTCTTTGAAATCTTCAACTGAAAGCTCACGGATGTATTCGCCGTTGAGGAATTTCAGTTTTTCAATATCAAAGATAGCTGGTGATTTGGAAATGTTTGCAGGGTCAAATACCTGTGCGAGTTCTTCCAGAGTGAATTTTTCCTGTTCTGATTTTGGTGACCAACCAAGCAGAGCGATGTAGTTCAGGATAGCTTCTTTCAGGTAACCCATTGCTACCAGATCTTCGTAAGAAGCGTCACCATGACGTTTGGACAGCTTGTGCTGTGCATCTCTCATAACTGGTGGGCAGTGAACATAGTCAGGAATATCCCAGCCAAATGCCTGATACAGCAGGTTGTATTTAGGAGCTGAAGACAGGTATTCTGCACCACGGATAACTGGGTTGATAAGCATCAGGTGGTCGTCAACAACGTTTGCGAAGTTGTATGTTGGCATACCGTCAGCTTTCAGCAGAATCTGGTCGTCCAGTGTGCTGTTGTCAACTGTGATACGGCCGTAAACAAGGTCATCGAAGTATGTCTGACCTTCGTCAGGGATTCTCTGGCGGATAACATATGGTATACCAGCGTCCAGGTTAGCCTGGATTTCTTCTTTTGACAGATTGCGGCAGTGATTGTCATAACCAGGAATCTGGCCGGACAGCTGTTTGATTCTGTTTACTTCTTCCAGTCTTTCTTTTGTACAGAAGCAGTAGTAAGCAGCACCTTTTTCTACCAGCATTTCAGCATATTTTTTGTAGATATCTTTTCTTTCAGACTGTACATATGGGCCATATGGACCACCGATGTCTGGACCTTCATCCCAGAAAAGTTTTGTCTCAGTAAGTGTGTTATATATAATCTCAACAGCACCTTCCACCTGACGGGACTGGTCTGTGTCTTCAATTCTGAGCAGGAAATCGCCGTTGTTTCTGCGTGCTGTGAGGAATGCATACAGAGCTGTGCGAAGGTTGCCAACGTGCATGTAGCCTGTTGGGCTTGGGGCAAATCTAGTTCTGATTCTTTCTAATGCCATGATAATCCTCCAATATAGATTTTAATACATATATATTATTATTTATTTTCGACTTTGTCAATTGCAAAACAATCTAAAATGTGCTATTATAGGGTATATTATCTTTATAAATGCTCAGGTGTCCGCCATAGAAGTACAAAAAATCTGACTTAATGTACTTTGAACACCGGGTAAATACAGCAAGGAGGCACAGTATGGAAAAAGATAACGCAAAAAAAATAGTTTTCAGCGGCATTCAGCCAACAGGTTCATTCACACTCGGTAACTACATTGGGGCTGTTCGTAACTGGCCACTGCTGCAGGATGAATATAACTGTATATACAGTGTTGTTGACCAGCATGCTCTTACAGTAAGACAGGACCCTGCAACACTGCGCAAACGCACATACGAAGCATATGCAATGCTGCTGGCAAGCGGCATTGACCCTGAAAGAAGTATGTTGTTTGTACAGAGCCACAACCCAATTCATGCACAGCTGAACTGGATTCTGGCATGTAATGTACAGTATGGTGAACTGACAAGAATGACACAGTTTAAGGATAAATCAGCAAAACACCCTGAAAACATCAACGGTGGTCTGCTGACATACCCTGTTCTTATGGCTGCTGATATTCTGGCTTACAACGCCGCAGTAGTACCTGTAGGTATTGACCAGAAACAGCACGTTGAACTGGCAAGAAATATTGCACAGAGATTTAACTCTGTATATGGCGAAACATTTGTTATGCCTGAAGCAATCAGCCCAAAAGTAGGTGCAAAGATTATGTCACTGCAGGAACCTACAAAGAAAATGTCCAAATCTGACGAAAATGTAAACGCTACAATTCTTCTCTCTGATGACAAAGATGCTATTATGAGAAAGTTCAAACGCGCAGTTACAGACTCTGACGGTTTTATAAAATACGATGTAGAAAACAAACCTGGCGTTTCCAACCTGATGGGCATTTACAATGTATTCACAGGCAAATCCTTTGAAGAAATCGAAAAAGAATTTGAAGGCCAGGGCTATGGCGTGCTGAAAGAAGCAGTAGGCCAGGCTGTTGTTGAAGGTCTTGCACCAATCCAGGGCGAATACAACAGAATCCTCTCTGACAAAGCATATCTTGAAAGTGTGATGAAAGATGGCGCTATGAAAGCCCAGCATTACTCACAGCGTATTCTTGACAAAGTATATCGCAAAGTAGGCTTTGTACAGTTAAAAAATAAGTAAACTAATGCTAACTCCTATCTTTTGATAGGAGTTTTTATTTTTTGCACTATAAATATCAATTAAAAGTTATTTATTTGTACAATATAATAATTGACAATTTTGTGGAATAGTAATATGATTAATTTAGTATAATTTAATCTATACAAAAGATGTATACTTTAACAAAGTATACGAAAGGAGAAAATTTTTAAAAATGGCAAATAATGTAAAAGAAAAGAAAAATGATCTTGACTTTATTGGCTTCTGGAAAGCTCAGCAGCCAGCATGGAAAATTACTGTTTACCGTACTTCCATGGAACGTCTTGTTTACAAAGCGGTTCTGCCATACCTGACACTGTACATCGTACTTATGGGTGCTACAAAAGCACAGCTGGGTACAGTTACAGCTATGGGTACTCTGGTAGCTGCATTTATGGCTCCATTCCTTGGTTCCTACATCGACAGAAATGGTCCTAAGAAAATGTATCTTCTTGGTATCGTAATTCTGGTTGCTGGTTATGTGGCTCTGTGGAGAGCACCTATCTGGCAGATTGGTGCTCTGGGTATGTTCCTGCATACAATGGGTCAGACACTTGGTGGTCAGTCCTGTGCTAACATCTGTGGTAACTGTCTGGAATCCTGCGACCGTGCTAAAGGTATGCTGGTTTGTGAAACATTCGCTGCTGGTGTTCTTGGTATGGTTGGTCCTGCATTTGCAGGTTGGTTCCTGGTTAATATGATGGGCGTTGATGGTACACCAACAGACCCAGAAACAATCAGACCTCTGTTCTTCTTCTGTGTAGTTATCACAGTTCTGTCTCTGCTGCTGGTTATCTTCAAACTGGATGTTAGCCACCTTGGCGCAAAAGGTGCTGCTGCAAAAGTTAAACGTAACCCATTCAAAGACGCTATCGGCCTTATGAAAGCTGACAAAAACTGCGTAAAATGGATGATTATGACAGGTGTTAACCGTATGCCAATGGTTATGATCGTTCCTTACCTCCAGCTGTACGCAGCTGAAGCTAAAGGCGCAACAGCAGCTGAACTTGCTGCTATGACAACAGCTACAGCTCTTACATCTGTTGTTTGTGGTTACTTCTTCGGTATCCTGGCTGATAAATACGGCCGTAAAAAGACACTCACATTCGCAGTTGTTGCATACCTTGCAGCTCTTATCTTGCTCCTTACATCCAAAGGTACAGGCATGCTGATCGTTATCGGTCTGCTGGTTGGTTTCCAGGAAATCGGTACAGTTATCAACGGTTCTATCCAGCACGAACTGGTTCCAGCTTGGGCTCGTGGTCGTTGGTCCGGTTCCAACGGTATGGTTGGCTCTCTGGTTGCTTCCGTATTCGCATACGCAGCAGGTATCATCTACGATGGTATCGGCCCACAGTGGCTCTTCATCATCTACATTGTAGCTGAAGTTGTTATCCGTCTTCCACTGCTCTGGACACTGCCAGAAACACTTAACTACAAAGTTGACGAATCCAAATTCGAACACCTGCTGTAATTATTGGAACAATTTAAAAAATAAAAGACCGCTTCGGCGGTCTTTTTTTATTTGTCTGTAAGGCTGAAAAAGTCTTCTGAATATTCACTCTGTATAATATTTTCTTCCCGCGGCAATTCAGTGTGCATCACACAGAAATATCGCAGGGCATCAGGCCCGTGGGTGTATTCGTGGGGAGTTGATGACACATCATTTACATTTCTGGCATCGTGGGTAAGGGCTGGCAGAGTGCGTATCAGATTAATACAGTTGGGAAATATCTTCAGCTTCCGGGTTTTCTCTCCCTGTTCATCACTGTAAATGTGCAGATACTCTTTTACTGCATACCAGCCGGACTGCCTGTCGTTAATGGCTTTTGTCAGCAAAATACCCTGCTGTGCAAAAATACCTGCCACACTTTTACCGGAATCCTGACGTCTGTTCCACAAATCAGGCGGAGCATAAAAAGCCTGGACAGTATCTGTCAGATATTGTTTTATAAGACTGGCCGCCTGGCTGATTATAAGGTTGGGCTGGTATATTTCATTATATACATAGCTGTTGCCATAGCTGTCGACGGCTATAAAATATACGGCTAACATATCTAACCCATAGTCCATAGCCGCATATTTTTTCCAATGTGGCGGTATGGCAAAGGGGCTGACAACGTGTATATCCCTGTCCCATTCGCTGAAATACTGCCCTTCGAAAATATCCCACTGACCGTACAGCAGGGCTTTTCTGTCCTTTTCCGACAGATTTTCAAGTCTGCGCAGATAACTTTTGTCCTTGGTCATCAGAAACACATTGTCGCTTACAAGGGAAGGGATAAACACTCGTGAAATGTTGTTCACACTGTGCACTTTGTTGCTTTCGCCTATGTCTATGAATCGCTCCTTAACCCATTTGTGACCAATGCCGCCGGGATTTGTACTGCTTTTCATCTGTTTTGGGTATCCGTTTACACCACGCAGTCGGCTGATAAGATAAACATACATCTCTTTTGTAAAATGTGTCAGCTCATCAAATCGTATAACATCAAATTCTGCCGACTGATAGCGGTACACATCGTTTTCATTATCGCAGTAACCAAAATCTATTATACTGCCGTTTGTGAAGATACCGGTATGACTTGAAGAAATATATCTGTAGATGTTTTTAGGATAAACAGCCAGGCAACTTCGGATAATGCTTTTGTCCAGCTCAGGGTATGTGCGGCGCAATATCAGTTGTTTTGAACCCGGATATTTTATGGCATATATCAAAGCATCTATAATCTGTGCATAACTTTTGCCACCACCTGCCGCCCCACCAAACAGCACTTCGTCAGCACCTGCATCAATAAACTGTTTTTGCTTGGCAGTAACAGTCAGTTCCATTATTCGATCACCTTTATTGTGATGGCAGTTATACTTTCTGTGTCATCATCAGTTTTTGAACATATTTCATTTATATATTTGATTGCACTTATATCGCCTTTGATGGCTTTGTTGGCAAGGGACAGACACATTGCGTTTATCCAGGTGCATTTTCCTTCTTCGGGCAGAAAGTCCAGGCTTTCTCTTGTATGTTCGTCCACCTGGCTTTTCAGTAGTTTTTTCAGTTTTCCTTCAAAATCAAGACTTCTTTCCATAATACCTCCATTTTCCCACACAGATATTATAAAGACAAAAATAGGGGACAGCATCCCCTCTTTTTCCATTGTATTATTGTGTCGCATAGATATATATGGTAATATAAATTTAAAAAGGAGTGATGAGTATGAAAAAATTATTTGATGCCGCTGATGTTTATCTCAGACAAACCACCTGGAAAGACCTTGCCCTTATAAAATTCTGTCTTTTTTCTATGGGACTTTTCTGCGGTCTGTTTGTGAAGGAAAAAAGCAAAAAACATTTTGCAATCGGTGCGCTGATTGTATTTGTTGCTACATACATTCCACTTATGTCAGATTTTATACCAATGCTGAAAAAGGAATTCGCAAAATCCCAAGACGAAGAAATTACCTTTATCGAAGAATAATTAAAAATTGCAAACAAATAAATCAAAGCCCTGCAGTTTTCTGCAGGGCTTTTTCGTTTTTATCTTTCGTCTGTAATCAGCACAGCTACCCCTGCAGGCATGCAGATGGCAGATTCGTCTTCGTGCTGGATAAAGCCAAAACCTTCACACAGGTGGTCAGGGCATTTGCTGTCAATAAATCTTATCCGTCCGTCCTTTACTTCAAGAGTAACAATGAACTTGCCTTCAGGTATAGAGTATACGGCATTTTCTTCCAGGGAAATTTCATATCTTTTTTCTGTGCCGTCAATGGCTACTATAGCCACTTCGCCGGTTTCTCTGTTGAGATATCTCCAGCCCAGCATAATAATTGTAAAAATCAGCAGTCCTGTTGTAAGGACCACATTTATATCAGGATTCTTTTTCATAATCATCTTCCTTTGCTATTTAAGTCACTAAAATATTATTATACACTATCGATAACAAAATTTCCATAGTGATTTTACAATTTAATTATGTTATAATTATGATAATTAATGAAAAAACGGAGGTTTTTTATGATAAATGCAGAATTAAGAGCAAAGGTTCAGCAGTTTGCTCAGGAAAACAGAGATGCTATCATCCAGGACATCAAAGATCTGGTTGCTATCAAATCAATTGCAGGCCAGCCTGCTGAAGGTATGCCTTTTGGTCCTGGCCCAAGAGCTGCTCTGGATAAAGCTCTTGAAATGGCTGAACGTTTCGGCCTTAAAACAGTAAACGTGGACAACTACATCGGTTATGCAGAACTGCCTGGTGAAAGTGAAGACTACCTGGCAACAGTTTGCCACCTTGACGTTGTTCCAGAAGGCAACGGCTGGAAAGCTGACCCATTCACAGTAAGAGAAATTGACGGCTGGCTTCTTGGCCGTGGTGTTTGCGACAACAAAGGCGCATCAGTTCTCTCTATGTATATGCTGAAATTCTTTAAAGAACAGGGCATTAAACTGAGATACTCCACAAGAGCAATCTGGGGTACAGATGAAGAAACAGGTTCAACAGACGTAGCATACTACCTGAAAAAAGAAAAACACCCACTGTTTATCTTCTCACCAGACGCAAACTTCCCAGTGTGCTGCGGTGAAAAAGGTATCTGCTCATTCCAGCTGTTCAGCAAAAAAGTTGAAAACTCAAATGTAGTAAAATTCAATGCAGGTACAGCAGGCAACGTTATCCCTGACCTTGCAGAAGTAACATTCAAAAAAGAAGCAGGTGCTTTCCCAGCTGCAGACGGTATTGAAATCGTTGAAACTGAAGATGGCGTAAGAGTTATTGCTTATGGTATCGGCGGCCACGCAGCATTCCCGGCAGGTACAAAAAATGCTATCGGTATGCTGGTTGCTTACGGCCTTGAAAACAACCTGTTCAGCGAAGAAGAAAAACCATACTTCGAACTGCTGGCTAAACTCCACGGTGTAACAGATGGTTCCGGTCTTGGTATCGATGCTGACGACGGTTACTTTGAACCACTTACATGTATCGGCGGTATTATGAAATTTGAAGATGGCGTATTTACACAGCACATCAACATCCGTTACCCAACAAACACAGACCCAGACAAGATGCATGCTATCCTTGCACCACAGTTTGAAGCTGTTGGCGGCCACGTTCCAACAACAAAAGGCTCCAAACCAATGTTTATCGATCCTGAAACTCCAATTATCAGAGCAATGCAGGATACATACAACGAAATCACAGGTCTTGATACAAAACCATACACAATCGGTGGTGGTACATATGCAAGAAGCTTCCCTCTGGGCGTAGCATTCGGTATCGAACCAAAAGGTGACGAACTGCCAGACTTTGTAGGTACAGCACATATGGCAGAAGAAGGTTACTCTATCGAAGGCTTCCTCAGTGCACTGGAAATCATCATTCTCTCAATGTATGAACTCCACAAACTTGATTATTAATATAATCTGAAACAAAAACATCCGCAGTGAGCGGATGTTTTTTTGTGTTTAAATAAAAGAATAGTCACTTTTATTGAAGGGACTTTGTTTATATGGTATCATAAGCTAATAAAGGCGGTGAAATATATGAAAAAATTGATTTGTATTTTAGTCGTTGTGCTTTTTATGATGACTTTTGTATCTTGCGGTGAAAGAGAATCTGCGAACAGCGATAATTCTACCAGCTCATATATAAATTATGAAAACACACGGCATACTGTTACAGTTGCCCAGCCTGACGACAGCCTGCTGTTGGATGCAAATGTAATGGCAGAATTTATACCGCGCAGCGTGATACTTACATCAACACTGGAAAATCCCCAGTTCAATTACAGATATTTTGTTTTTATTTGTAACTTCGAAAAAAATCAGCCGGATTTTTGTTACTATAGCCCGGTGCCTGTAGACAGTGATGGAAATTTGCATATTGATATCGCTACATCTTCTGAAATCATATGGCAGGTGTTTGGTGTAGACTGGAACATAGCAGAACATATTGACCAATATACCAAAAAAGACGATACTACTGTCTACCACCCTACAGAAATAGGTTGGGGTATGCAGTGTTATTATCCTTCAGGCTATGTATACAGCAGTTTCAACAGCGATAAAACACAGGTTGTCGCTACTTTTGAAATGTTCGGCCCGGATGATTCTTCGGGAGATCCAGACCATAAATCCTACGGCAGATATAAAATTATTTATGATGTTATGGGGGCAGATGGCAAGACTTTTCTCCGTTTCAACAGATTTGAAAAAGAATAATATTTGCATATATACAAATGGAAAAAGCAGGGAATTAATATCCCTGCTTTTGATTTTTTGCAGGCTTTAAAATGCCATAAAATTAAGAATTTTGACATTTTAAACAAAAGATGGTATAATGCTTTCGTCTTTATGCCAAAAAGGTGCTTTGGCATTAGCAAATTACAGCAAAAAACTTTCTATCAAAATGATAAAATGATATTGCCGCAAAGGCAAAAATATAAAAAGGAGAATTTATGGAGAAAGAAAAAAAGAAGCTTTGGGACATTCTCAAAGAGAACAAAGCCAAGATATTTTTCACTTGTCTTTCGCTTCTGATTTTGTGTGCTTCAACAACTGCTTTATTCTTTTTTACCAATATCGTCCGCATTTCAGACAACAGCGCAGAAGATGTGGTTATGATCACCACATTTTCACAGCAGGATAAATTATTGGAACTTGCCAATGTACAGCCGGCTGATACAGACAAAATTCTGTACACCTCTTACAAAGGCAACTACCGTGACATCACAATCAAACACAGCTTTGTAGTGCCTATCACAGTTGACGGCACCACAGTGAAAGCCACAATCACAGAAGGCAATGTGGCCAACTGCCTGGCAAATGCAGGGGTTGTACTGGGAGAACACGATTTCACTATCCCAAGCCTTCATACACAGATTAAAGAAGGGGACACTATCAGGGTTTACCGCGTACAGTATGTGGATAACCAGTATGAAGAAACTGTCCCTTACGAAACAAAATACAAACAGAGCAGCCTTACATTCCGCTTCCCTAAAAAACAGTATACCCTTACAGAAGGTCAGAACGGCAAAAACCTGGTAACATACCGTGAAAGATATGTTGATGGCGAACTACAGCTGGCGTTGGTAAGCAAGGTTGAAGTGGTTAAAAAACCGGTTAACAAACTGGTGCTCACTTACGGCAAAGGCGTACCTGTTTCCAAAGTTTCTGCACCGGCAGGTGTTACAGTTTCCAACGGTGTGCCTACAGGTTACACACGTGTGTGGAACACATCAGCCACAGGTTACTATTCAGCCAGGGGCAAAGGCTCTTCCGGTCTTGGCCTTTACTACGGTACATTTGCCGTTGACCCTAACGTTATTCCATACGGCACAAAAGTTTACATTGCCAGCCCTGATGGCAAATTCGTATACGGCTGGGCAATAGCAACTGACACAGGCGTAGCGGTAACAGACGGCAGGGTAGGTGTGGACCTTTTCTATGAAACATACAAGGAAAGCACACTTAACTGGAAGAATGAAGTAAATGTTTACATTTACGGCTAAAAACACACAGAATAAAGCAAAGAGTGGTCAACTGACCACTCTTTTTTTGTTGTTCTTTACAGTAAATAGTGTTATACTGAATATAATTTACAGATACGAATATATGAAAAAAGGAGAATTGCTATGATTCGTTTTGAATGCGACTATGCCGAAGGTGCATTGCCTGAAATTCTTGACCTGCTGGTTAAAACCAATATGGAACAGACTCCTGGCTACAGCGTTGATGTTTACTGTGACAGAGCCAGACAGCTGATTAAAGAAGAACTGCAGTCATCGGATGCAGACATTCATTTTCTTGTAGGTGGTACACAGGCAAACAAAACTGTTATCCAGTCTGTGCTGCGCGCACATCAGGGTGCTGTAGCTGCTTCCACAGGCCATATCAATACACACGAAAGCGGCACTATCGAAGCAGGTGGCCACAAAGTGCTGACTA
Organism: Oscillospiraceae bacterium; assembly: GCA_017555565.1. Lineage (GTDB taxonomy): Bacteria > Bacillota > Clostridia > Oscillospirales > Ruminococcaceae > RGIG3102. The sequence goes on along the minus strand of JAFZGF010000037.1, from coordinate 100,959 downwards.
TCCCAAGTGATGACGGTAAAATCACAGCACAGCAGGTAAAAGACCTGCTCCACGGTCATTTCACAGATCCTACTATGGAGCACACAGTTCAGCCGGGTATTGTTTACATTTCCAATCCTACTGAAAATGGCACTATGTACAATAAAGCCGAGCTGGAAGCTCTCCGTGCAGTATGTGACGAATACGATATTCCACTGTTCCTTGACGGCGCCCGTATGGGTTATGGCCTTGCCGCACCAGACAATGATCTTACACTGGCCGACTATGCCCGAATCTGCAATGTGTTCTACATAGGCGCCACAAAAGTGGGCGCTCTGTTCGGCGAAGCAGTTGTTATCAGCGATAACAAACTTAAAAAAGATTTCCGCTACCATATCAAACAGAATGGCGGCCTTCTTGCAAAAGGCAGACTGCTGGGTATCCAGTTTATCGGTCTGTTTGACGAAAGAAAACTGTACTACAAAGTTTCACAGCACGCTATCGCACAGGCTATGAGAATCAAAACAGCCTTCGAAGAAGCCGGCTGTAAATTCCGTTATGATTCACCTACAAACCAGCAGTTCCCAATTCTTCCAAATGATATTATGGAAAAACTGGGCGAAAAATATGCCTTCAGCTTCTGGGAAAAAGTGGACGAAAACCACACCTGCGTTCGCTTTTGCACCAGCTGGGCAACAGATGAAAGCAATGTTGACAAACTGATTGAAGATATCAAAGCAGTATTTTAATTAAAACGTAGGGTGCGATGCCCACATCGTCCCGTAAAAACAAACCGCAGGGGATAGCCTCCCGGACATCCCGAAATATATAACGAGGAGATTTTATTATGAAAGTTAAAGAAATGCATCAGATGGTACTTGATCTTGTTGGTCTGGATTTTATGCCGGAAGACTCTGGTATCGTTTATGACAACGAAAAAGAAGTTAAAAAGATTCTTGCCGGTATCGATATGGACAAAACAATGCTGCTTATCGCAAAACAGCTGGGCTTTGACTGCGTTGCACAGCACCACCCAGCAGGCATTATGAATCCAAATGTTTCCGAACTGTTTGGCCGTGACCATATGAAAAAACTTATGGAATGCGGTGTTCCAGCAAATCACGCCCACAAACTGGCATATGCAGGCAAAGTAAAGAGAAACCAGAGAATGCACTCACAGAACAGAACACAGATGTACGATGTTGCAAAACTGCTGGATATTTCTGATGTTGCATACCACACACCAGCTGATATCCTTGCTGAAAGATATGTTCAGGCAAGAATGGACAAACTGATGGAAGAAAAACCAATGTGCACAGTTCAGGATATTATCGATAACCTTATGGAAATCAGAGAATATGCCCAGGCCCTTGAAGGTCAGCAGCCAGAAGTATGGGTTGGCACACCAAACAGTCCAGCAGGCAAAATCTATGTTGAAATGTACGGCGTAGGCGCACCTACAGCTGAAGAATACAATGCAGCGGCTGATGCAGGCATCGGCACATTTATCTGTATGCACGCTACACCAGAAGTTATCGAAGGCGTTCAGAAACACGGCAAAGCAAACCTTATTATCGCTGGCCATATGGCATCTGACTCCCTTGGCTTCAATCAGATTCTCGATGCCTGGGAAAAAGCAGGTGTTGAAATCGTAAGAATCAGCGGCATTGTTTAATATAATACAATTGTATATAAAGACAAAAATAAAAAAGGCGGCATCAGAGGACGTGCCAATAAAACAGCATAACAAAAAAGGGAAGCGCATGACCTAAATCATGTTGCTTCCCGTTTTGCATAATAGCAGGGTTTGGGGAAGGCACTCCCCAACAAGATTCCATGAGGGCAAAATCTGGACCCATGGTATAATCTTGCTCTGTAATGACCGAATTGATTTTTAGCGCTATTTGTGCTACACTACTACACAGGTACACAAGTAAATGTGTTGCGAGGTGTTAGATTATGGCTGAAAGAAATATGGTAAATCTTACGATTACAATGACGAAAGAAGAACGCAAGGCTCTAAAGCAGATTGCGCTTGATAGAGATATGACAGTATCTGCTTTAATCCGTTTGTGGTTACAGGAACAGCGGAAAGATGAGGTGGAAGAGTAATGGGTAAAGAACGACGATTAAATGCGGCTGCTAAAGCGAAAAAAGATGAATTTTACACTCAACTTACCGACATTGAAAAAGAATTACGCCATTACAGAAAACATTTTATGGACAAAACTGTCTTCTGTAACTGTGACGACCCATTTGAGAGCAATTTTTTCAAATATTTCGTTCTCAATTTTAACCGTCTCGGATTGAAAAAATTGATTGCAACCTGTTATTATTCCTCTCCAATAGCAGGACAACAACTGCAATATCATTATGATGAGAACGGTCAAATGTCATTTTCTTTCGGGGACGAATCCAAAATAATAGATGGATCTAAACGCCCGTATAAAGCCGTGGTTACACAAGTGTATGACAAAACCGGCGATGGCGGTGTAGATATGGTGGATGTTGCCGAACTTTTTATAGCTGGAGAAAATCAATTAACTGAATTAAAGGGGGATGGTGATTTCAGGAGTGAAGAATGTTTGGCGCTCCTTGACGAGGCCGATATAGTTGTGACGAATCCACCGTTTTCCTTGTTTAGGGAGTATGTTCGCACTCTAATGGAACATAATAAGAATTTTATTATTATAGGAAATCAAAATGCCATAACTTATAAGGAATTTTTTCCATATTTAAGAGATAATAAAATTTGGTTGGGCAATGGGTTTGCAGGAAATGTTGGTTTTTTCACATCTCCGTATGAGGATGTAGCCGTATCCTCGCAACATAAGGAAGGAATGATTCGTGTTTCGGGAGTTATGTGGTTTACCAATCTCGATATTAAAAAGCGTCACGAAGAACTGATTTTAGTTAAACGATATGTTCCAGAGTTGTATCCTTGTTACGAAAATTATGATGCTATTAACATTGACAGGACTACGGATATTCCATGCGATTACGCTGGTGTAATGGGTGTGCCAATAACATTTATGGACAAGTATAGCCCGGATCAATTTGAGATAATTGGTCTTGGAATTGCAAATCTGGGATTAAGTATAGGTGTTCGTCCGTATAAACCAGAGCACAAAGTGTACCGAAAAGAGGTGCAAAAACGAGGTGCTGTTGATGGTGATTTGTATATGCTCGATGAACATGGCAATCCTGTCGTCCCTTATGCTCGTGTTCTTATCCGCAACAAGCATCCTGAACAGCCTAAAGGAGGTCAAAACTAATGGATATAAAAGAATTAAAAGTAACCATCGGAGAGGTTTGTGAGGGATATTTCAACGATGCAGAGGAAGGCGTTGTTGGGTATAATGAGCTTCTTGATATTCGCCCTAAATATCAGAGAGAATTTGTTTATAAGGACAAGCAGCGTGATGAGGTAATCCGCACCGTAATGAAAGGCTTGCCGTTGAATGTTATTTATTGGTGTAAGGTCAAGAAAGAGGACGGAGCAGACGGATTTGAAGTGCTTGATGGTCAGCAGCGTACCATTTCTATATGTGAATATGTAGACGGTTCGTTCTCCGTTGACGATAAGTATTTTTACAACCTGCCGTCTGATAAGCAGAAGCAGATTTTGGATTATCCGCTGTTCGTTTATGTATGCGATGGAACTGATTCTGAAAAACTGGATTGGTTCAGAATTATCAATATTGCTGGTGAACAGCTCACAGATCAGGAACTGCGAAATGCAGTGTATGCCGGTTCTTGGGTTTCTGATGCAAAGAGATATTTTTCAAAGACCGGATGTGCTGCTGATACGCTCGCTGGCGATTACTTAAAGGGAGCCTCTATCCGTCAGGAATATCTGGAAACTGCAATTTTGTGGGCGGCAAGTGCAGAGGGCAAAACGATTGAAGCGTACATGGCACAGCACCAGAATGACCCGAGTGCAGTTATCCTCTGGAACTATTTCCGCTCTGTAATTGATTGGGTACAGGCTATCTTCCCTAAGAAGCGCAAAGAAATGAAAGGACTGCCTTGGGGCTTGCTCTACAATGTACATGGCAAGAGAACCGACCTCGACCCTAAAAAGCTGGAATTGGAGATTCAGCGCCTTATGGGTGATGAAGATGTTACAAAGAAATCTGGTATCTATGAGTATTTGTTGACAGGTGAGGAAAAGAAATTGTCCATTCGTGCCTTTGACCGCCGTGATGCACTGGCTGCTTATGAAAAACAGGGGCATAAATGTCCTATCTGCGGTGAAACATTCGAGTTTGAGCAGATGCACGCAGACCATATCACACCGTGGTCTAAAGGTGGTAAAACGACACCGGATAACTGCCAGATGCTTTGTCGTGATTGCAACTTGAAAAAAGGTGCGCAGGAATAACCTCGTTCCAATAATCTAAACTCTCTATTAAAGATAGAGAAAGGCGATACCTGGTTGTGAAAACCAAGTATCGCCAATTTTTTGTGTCACACTCCTGTACGGCAGCTACCCTATGTCAGTAATGTTCTCATACTGTCTTATTGGAAGACACCTCAGCCGCCTTTTCTTTTTTTATTGATTATTTATCTTTTTTAGCTTCTGCCAGTTCTTTTTTAGCCAGGTATTTGTCCACTTTTTCCACCATTTCAGTTGGAACAACTCTTTCGAATGGGAACACTTCGCTTTCAATCAGTTCAATACCATAGTCCAGTACAAACTGTGTTGTTTTTGCGATTGACTGTTCAGACAGGAATTTTGCCAGGTCGTTTCTGCAGTGGATAAATGTACCACCTACATGGTGACCGAATCTGATAAAGTTTACAGCTGGCACGCCTTTGTCAGCAAATGGGATAGAGTCAGAAGAGTAGATTTCCTGTGTTACACCAACATTGTAGCCTTTTCTTCTCATAAATGCGTCACAGTGTGCTGTTGCTTCTTTTGTGCCGATAACTCTTGCTACATCATAACCGATAACTACGCCTGCCATATCTGTGTTGATCATGCACAGGTGGTTTTTCAGTTCGTCTTCGTGTGCTTTGATCCAGGCTTTGGAACCCAGCAGGCCCATTTCTTCAGCACCGTACCACATAACCTGTACAGTTCTCTTTGGCTTGTTCTCTGCAAAGTGACGCAGAATTTCCATATTGATTACACTGCCTGCAGCGTTGTCGTGTGCGCCTTTTGAAAATTCTACAGAGTCAAAGTGACCGCCGAAGGATACGATTTCTTCTGGTTTTTCACTGCCTTCGATTGTAACAGTGATGTTGTGGCTTGTTCTTGTGATTGGTGTGTTGATAGCTGTCAGTTTAACCTGTGTAGCGCCGCCTGCCACGATTTCAAATGCATCTGTGATTCTGATGTTTGCACCAGGCATATTGCCAAATGCTCTGATTGTATCACGCATTGTTCTTGTAAACAGGTCAGAGTCTTCTTCTGTTTCCAGCATTGTGCCGCTCATTGTGATAAATGCTACAGCGCCTGCTTTCTGCAGTTTTTTGAACATATCCAGGTTAAAGAAGCCATTTACCAGCACGATTTTGCCTTTGCAGTTTGCCAGGTCAACAGCTGTCAGATTTTCTGCATAGTAAAATGGTGCAACCAGGCCTTCTTCCGGTGTGCTTTCGCTCAGTTTGTATGCAGTTACCACATATTTTTTGTTGAATGGAGCCAGAACTTCCAGCTGGCCTGCAACCAATTCTGCATCTTCGATTTCAAATTCTTCGATAACTGGTTCCAGACCTATTGATCTGATTTCTTCCATCAGGATTTCTGCTGCTGCCATTTCTTCAGCTGTACCACCCATACGCACAAAGCTCATTTTGTTCAGCAGTTCCATCTGTCTTTTGCCGTTGATATTCATTTTGTTTTCCTCTCGTTTTCATTGGTTTATAAATACTTTAATATATTATCACAAAATCCTCGGGCTGTCTGCACAATTATTTTCTCCAGGTTTGATATATTTTGCATATATTGTGTGGATTATGTGAGTCGCTCCGCCATACAAAATAACAAATTGCCCTAAAAAAGCGCTGATTTTCTTATAATTTTTAAGTAAACTAATCTAACATCTTGGGTAAATTAAGTTAGGTAGCTGTACTATTTCTCCGAAATGCAAAAAAATGGCTTAAAATAATGGAAAAAAATGGCTACTTTTGGTGTTTTTTACTCAAAAAAATGAAAAATAAAATTTTAATATTGTAATTGATTTTTATTTACTGTATAATATAACAGTCTAAATTTAATCTAATCGTTTATTTTTTATCAATTTATTTTCTAAGGCTGATTCCGGGAACAAATCAGCCATGGAAAATAGAGTAAACGATTTATTTTAGAAATAATATTTTAGGAGTGCAGTGATGAGCATTAAAAGATTCAAAGATACATTCCAGAGAATGTATCGTAACTCTGTTTATCGCATCTGGCTCTGGGTGCTGGGCTTCTTTACAGTTCTTGTAACATTCATCAAATACAAGAGCCTTAAAGGTAAAGACCAGTTCGCAGCAATCAAAGCCGATTTGCGCAAAGAACTTGAAGCAACAAATCTGCAGGACCAGCTTCTGCACGACGCTCTGCTCCAGGTAAGAAAAAAGAACGAGTACTTCCAGAAGAATGCTTCTGAAGCAGATATTGAAAAAGAAGCAAAAGCAATTGCAAGCAAAAACTTCGAACAGATTCTGCATGATAAAGCAAGTGTTGCAGCAGAAATGCAGGGCGTTCGCGAAGTAACAATGGCACAGGTTTATGGCGACCTTATCGAAAATAAACTGTTCCTGCTTGTTTCAGTTGTACTTTCTTTCCCAATGTACATCGTTATGGTTCTGTTCCAGAACCCAATTTCCAAATATGCAACTGACCGTATTGTTATGATGATTTTCGTACTTTTCGGTGTTACATGGCTGGTATTTACAATCCTTTACATTTCCCCAATGGACCCTGCTCTGAACATTCTTGGCCAGACAGCTACACAGGAACAGGTAGAACAGTTCAACCGTGTTTACGGTCTTGATCAGCCTTACCTTACACAGCTGCTCAAAGCATTCAGAAACCTGATTACTCTTGATCTGGGTAACTCTTACCAGGGTAACGAAAACATTATTCTTGCTCTGTCCAACAAATTCCCAATCACTCTCCAGGTTACATTCTGGTCTATGTTTGTTTCCCTTGGCATCGCTCTGCCAGCAGGTATCGTTTCAGCTATCAAACAGTATTCATCATTCGACTACATCGCTATGTTTATCGCTCTGCTGGGTCTGTCCATTCCAAACTTCTGGCTTGGTCTGATGCTGATTCTCTACTTTGCTATCAACCTCAAAGTGCTGCCTGCTACATTCCAGGTAGGTAACTGGCTTACACTTATTATGCCTGCTATCGTTCTTGGTACAGGTATGTCAGCTTCTGTTGCACGTATGACACGTTCATCCATGCTTGAAGTTAAAAATGCTGACTACATCCTGACAGCCCGTGCAAAAGGTCTGCCAGAAAACAAAGTTGTTATGAAACACATCCTGGGCAACGCCCTGATTCCAATTGTTACTACAATCGGTGGTCAGTTCGGCGGTATGCTGGGTGGTTCTTCCGTAACAGAAAAAGTATTCAACATCAACGGTATCGGTTCCTACATCGTTGAAAAACAGTACATCCCTGATATTCCGGTTGTTCTGGCTGGCGTTGTTTATATCTCATTCATTATCTCTATAATGAACCTTGTTATCGATATTCTCTACGCAGTTATCGACCCACGTATCAAATCCAGAATGAAGAACTATTAAGAAAGGAGATGCTTAAACAATGACTAATGAAATGGCTAAAAAACAGGCCCTTTATGCAAAGAAAGTTGCAAACAGAAAATTAAGCGGCTCCCTTGAATTTACTACTTCAAGACTGGGCTGGCAGGTATCTGCTGCTCTGGCTCTGGTTTTCTGGTTCTTTGCACGCAAAGGTGCTATGGTGTGGATGGCAGTTGCAACAATTTACACAGTTGCAGCTCTTCTGCAGTATGTTATCTGTAAAAGAATTATCAAAGAAGTTACAGGTGAAGCAAACGCTGTTTCCCCTGCAACAAGAAAAATGGGCTGGCTTCTGCTCCCATTTGTATGCGTAGGCGATTTCTTCCTGTTTATTTCAGGTTGTATGCTTATCAAAAACAACAAAAACCTTGAATACCAGCTGTCTGTTTACTCAACTCTGGTTTCAATCTTTATCATCATCGTTTCTATGCTGAACCTGTTCAAAGACACTCTGTCAAACACATTCTGGCTTGGTATCGGCCTCTACGGTCTGTACACAGTTCTGAACGTAGTTGTTATGCAGGCTGTTCGCAAATACACATTCGGCAAAAAACCTGATAAAAAATTCCTGCCATACGCTTATATTTCCGTAGCAGGTCTTGCACTGGGTAACGTGTTCTCATTCCTTCTCGGTATCGTTGCACTGGGCAAATACTACAACAAAAACGAAGAAGTTAACGTAGAATGGATCGACGTTATCCGCCGTCTGTTCAGAAACTACATGTCTACAATCGGTATGTTTATCGTTATCTTCCTTCTGTCAGTTTCCATCGCTTCCAACCTGACATTCGAATATTCAATTGCTATCGACAACAACTTTGCAACAAGACTTGCAGCACCAAGCCTTATGTATCCATTTGGCTGTGACGACTTCGGCCGTTGCGTATTCACAAGAATTATCTTCGGTGCTCGTATCTCCCTGCTGGTTGGTATGATCTCTACAATTCTTCCATGTCTGGTAGGTGGTATGCTGGGTGCTATCGCTGGTTACTACGGCGGCAAAACAGACAATATCATCATGCGTTGTCTGGACGTTCTTGCAGCTGTTCCAGGTATCCTGCTGGCTATCGCTATCATCGCAGCTCTGGGTGTTTCCACAGTTAACCTGATTCTGTCCCTGTCCATCGGTGGTATCTCCGGTTACGCAAGAACAGTTCGTGCTCAGGTTCTGGGTGTTGCAAACCAGGAATTCGTTGAAGCTGCTAAAGCTTGTGGTGCAAAAGATGGTACAATCATCTTCAAACACATTATTCCAAACTCCCTCGCTCCAGTTATCGTTAGAGTAACAATGGGTATGGGTTCTGCTGTTCTTTCTACATCATCCCTGTCTTACCTGGGTATCGGTGTTGAAGCACACGTTCCAGAATGGGGTAACATTCTTAAAGCAGGTTCCAAATTCCTCGAAACACATCCTTACATAGCTATCTTCCCAGGTATCGCTATCGTTATCATCGTTCTGTCCTTCAACTTCTTCGGTGACGGTCTGCGCGATGCTCTTGACCCTAAACTTAAATAATTGGAGGTATATACAATGGATAAAAATGTAGTTTTAGACGTTAAAAACCTTCATGTTCACTATGTTACACACGATGCTACAGCAAAAGCTGTTAACGGCATCGATTTCCAGGTAAAAGAAGGTGAAGCTCTTGGTCTTGTTGGCGAAACAGGTGCTGGCAAAACTACAACAGCTCTCTCCATCATGCAGCTTATTCCTGACCCACCTGGAATTATTGTAGATGGCGAAATCTACTTTGAAGGCAAAAACGTAATTCTCAATACAGACAAAGAAAACCAGGCAATGCGCGGTAACGGTGTTGCTATGATTTTCCAGGACCCAATGACTGCTCTTAACCCTGTTATGACAGTTGGCGACCAGCTTTCCGAAGTTGTTATCAACCACGAAAAAGTTTCCAAAGCTGAAGCTAAAAAACGTGTTATCGACCTGCTGGAAATCGTTGGTGTTAAATCCGACCGTTACGATGACTATCCACATCAGTTCTCTGGCGGTCAGAAACAGCGTGTTGTTATCGCAATGAGCCTGCTTTGCAACCCAAAACTGCTCATCGCTGACGAACCTACAACAGCTCTGGACGTTACAATCCAGGCTCAGGTTCTTGATATTATCAACCAGCTGAGAGAACAGTACAAAATGGCTATGGTTCTGATCACTCATGACCTTGGTGTTGTTGCTGAAACATGTGACAATGTTGCTATTATGTACGCCGGCCAGATCGTTGAAGCCGGTACAGTAAGAGAAGTTTACCTCAACCCTAAACATCCTTACACAAGAGGTCTGTTTGACTCTATTCCAAAACTGGATGACGATTCAACAGAACTTATCCCTATCGAAGGCGCAATCTCCAACGCAGCTGATCTGCCAACAGGTTGCTACTTCCACCCACGTTGCCGCTACTGTCAGGATATCTGTAAAACACAGCAGCCAACAGTTAAGGGTGAAGGCCATAAATTTATGTGCCACTTTGATCTTTTCAGCAAGGAGGAAGAAAAATAATGGAAAACCAGGTTCTTATTGAAACCAAACGTCTTAAAAAATATTTTGCTGTTCCAGCAGGCTTCCTTCACGCTGTTGATGATGTTAACCTTACAATCAACAAAGGTGAAACACTGGGTATCGTAGGTGAATCCGGTTGTGGTAAATCCACACTGGGCCGTGTTATCCTTCGTCTGCACGAAGCAACATCCGGCGACGTTCTCTACGACGGCATGGACATCAACAACTTCTCTGCTGATGAAATGCGCAAAATGCGTCAGAACATGCAGATTATCTTCCAGGACCCATATGCATCTCTCAACCCTCGTATGACAATCGGTCAGATTATCGAAGAACCTCTCAAACTTCACAAAGTTTACAAAACAGCTGAAGAAAGAAGACGGAGAGTTGAAGAACTGATGGATCTGGTAGGTCTGCCAATGCGTTCCTACAACCAGTACCCACACGAATTCGACGGCGGTCGTCGTCAGCGTGTAGTTATTGCCCGCGCACTTTCCATCAACCCACAGTTCATCGTTTGTGACGAACCTGTTTCTGCTCTGGACGTATCTGTTCAGGCACAGATTCTCAACCTGCTTATGGATCTGCAGAAGAAAATGGGTCTTACATACATGTTCATTTCACATGACCTTTCTGTTGTAAAACACATTTCTACAAACATCGGTGTTATGTACCTTGGTCAGCTTATCGAAAAAGCTTCCAAAAACGACATCTTCAACGAACCTCTGCACCCATACACAATTGCTCTGCTTTCAGCTATTCCTTCAACTAACGTTCTGGAAAAGAGCCACAAAATCATCCTGAAAGGTGAAATCACTTCACCAATCAACCCTAAAGTTGGTTGTCGTTTTGCTGCACGTTGTCCATTTGCTACAGAAAAATGTACATCTGAAAACCCAGAATTCGTAGAAGCAAAACCAGGTCACTTTGTAGCTTGCCACAGATGGCAGGAAGTTGCTGACGGCACACTGAAATACAACGTTGAATAATTAAATGTTAGCCATTGGTTAACAAAAGGTAATCAAATATTTACAAAATGGTAAAATAATTAGATATTGCTAAAAAATACTTTACATATTTAATGTTTTATTGTAAAATCAGTACGTTACAGGTCGCTAATCGGCCTGTAACGTATAATTAAGTAAGGTGAATAGCCAAAAGGGCTTCACATAAATAAAAATCTATCTAAGGAGTAGATACCAATGAAAAAGATTATTGCTCTTGCACTGGCAATGGTTATGGCATTCTCTCTGGTAGCTTGCGGCGGCGGTTCTTCTAAAGAAGAAAGCGAACTCATCGCAACAAACCCAGAAACAATCAAAATCCTTGCTCAGTCTTCCAGCGAAGCAAACGCAAACATTCTGCGTGACCAGCTGACAAAAGCAGGCTTCACAGTAGAAATGAACACAGTTCCAGACTCTGCATCTTGGAGACAGCAGAGAGAAGCAGGCAACTATGACATCGCTCTCACAGGTTGGACAACAGTTACAGGTAACGTTGACTATGCTGTACGTGGCATTTACCACTCAACAGGTAACTATAACTACGGCCCAATCCTTGACGAAAAAGTTGACCAGCTGATCGACAAAGGTGCTGAAGAAACAGCAGCAAACGCAGCTGTAACTTACACAGAACTGGAAAACTACCTCGTTACAGAAATGGCTTACACACTGCCAATCTACGCTTCCATGAAAATGATGGCTTACAACAACGAACTGCTGACAGCTGAAGGCATTTACCAGCCAAAATCCCGTCCAGGTCGTTGGGAAATGTACGAATACGTAGATGCAGCTAACAACGACACAAGAAAACTGACACTTACTCAGACTTCTTCCGCTGTTTCTACACTGGACCCAATCCAGGCTAACGACGGTACAATGAACACACTGTCCGGTAACCAGTACATCAAAATTATCAACCTTTCTGATGATGATGAAATCATGACAGACTCTTCACTGTCACACGCTTACGCAGTAGGCGAAGGCAACGCAACATACTACTTCCTGCTCCGTGACGACGTTCACTTTGCAAAAACAGAAAACGGCGTTGCTGTTGACACAGGCGTTCTCGTTGCTGCTGACGACGTTGTATTCTCTCTGAACAGAGCTAAAGACAAAGAAACAATCAGCACACACAAAACAAACACACTCCATGAACACATGGAAAAAATCGAAATCGTAACAGACATTGAAGAACTCAAAACTGTTAAAGATTCCGACACAGGTGCAGCTATCATCGAAACACTCAACGCTGGCGTTGAAGTTCCAGTTGCTGCTCTGACAGCTGTTGACGAAGAAGTTAACAATGCTGCTGGTACATACCAGGTTGTTAAAGTAACAACAAAATATGCATTCCCACAGGTTCTCAACTACCTTGCTCACCAGTCTGCTGGTATCCTGCATAAAGAACAGGTTGAAAAATACAACTCTGCATTCAACGGCATGGATTACGACCCAACAAAAGACATCTGCTACGGTGACTACGCACAGGTTAAAGGCGGAATGACAGATATGCTGTGGTGTTCAGGTCCTTACCAGCTCATCAAAGCTGATGACTACGGTATCGAATACGAAAAGAACCCAGGTTACATGCCAGAAGATGAAAGATTCGCACCTTCCATCAAATACATCTACATGAAATTTATCAAAGATACAACTTCTGCAACATCTGCATTCCGTGCAGGCGAAGTTGACATCCTTGGTTCCGTTTCTGCAAACGACGTTGCTTCTGTAGAATCTGATGCTAAATTCACAGTTCTCAAACGTTCTTCCAACGGTGTTACATACGCAGTATTTAACCTCCTGGAAGGCAGCAAAATGACAGACGTTAACATGAGAAAAGCTGTTCTTTACGCTATCAACCAGAACGACTTCGTTGCTTACAACGACGGTTACGTAATGCCAGTTTACTCAACAGTTGGTACACTGGTTGAAACAGGCAATGTTCATGCACAGGATCTGGTTAAAGCTAACCACTACCTGGCACTGGCTCAGGGCCTGGTAACAGAATAATCTTAAAGATTAACTGTCAAAACCAAATATTAAAGGACACCTTGCGGTGTCCTTTTTTATTTATATTATGTTATTGTTCACAGTGCAATGCTGCCAACATTGTTTCGGGCTGCAGAGTAAAATACACAGCTATAGAACCAAACGTTATTCTAAGCAAATGAAGGTAAAAAACAGCTCCCTGCATAAGTTCCACTGACGAAAAAATGTTCGCTTACACTCCAATCTTTCGGGTGTTACTTATCGAACTGACAGTTCTCGTCTGCGAAGGCAAAATAAAAAGCACCCTAATGGGTGCTTTTTATCTTGGTGGTCCTTCACAGACTCGAACTGTGGACCGTCCGGTTATGAGCCGGATGCTCTAACCAACTGAGCTAAAGGACCGAATTAAATTGTGCTTTAATATTATATAACACCCACGACCAATTGTCAACAAATTATTTGTCACAGTTTGTAAGTTGAAAATTTTAAATCCTGTTTATTAAGAATTCATTAAGATTTTCTTAAAGGTAATGCACACTACTTGATAATGCAAAGTAGTGTGTATACAATAAAATTCGAAAGGGGATGAGGTATGAATACCCAATTTAAAAAAGGAGTACTGGAGCTGGTAGTGCTTCTGGCTATCAGCAAAAAAGATAAATATGGCTACCAACTTGTCAGCGAGGTCGGTGCAATGATGGATGTTAATGAAGGTACAATTTACCCATTGCTGAAAAGGCTTGTTAATGACGGATACTGCAATACATATCTTGAGCAGTCTTCGGAAGGACCGGCCAGAAAATATTACCGCATAACCACCAGTGGCAGCATATATCTTAAAATCGTTACTGCTGAATGGCTGGAATTTGCTGGCGTAGTCAACAGATATATAAAGGAGAACAGTATTAATGAACAGATTTGATTTTGTCAACAGACTTAATGGAAAATTATATCTTCTTAAAGACAATGAAAGGCGAGATATAATTGATGAGTATGTCGGACATATTAATATGAAAATGAAAGAGGGGAAATCCGAGGCTGAAGCTATAAAAGACTTTGGTGACGTGGACGAGTTGGCCCATGAAATACTCAGCGCATATCATATAGACAGTACAAAAATAGAAAATAAAACCCTGGACATATATGTCAGACAGTTCTTTGACTATTTTTCAAAGACTGCAGAAAAAATTCTCAGTTTTTCTACTGCCCAGATGGCCCGTGTTTTTGTGGAGTTTGTGGTGCTGTTGATAATACTCAATGTGCTCAGATATCCCGTTGTAATATCTGGAAATATTTTTGCAGGGCTTTTTTCCTGGTTGCCATATTCGGTTTACCATATTATCCAAAGGCTTACCGAGCTGTTGGCCAATATCATCTGTATTGCTTTCAGCCTTATGTTTATATACCATTTTATAAATAGCAGAGTGATAAATGCCACTATTGTACCTTGTGGTGAAAGAACAGATAGTGATAAAAACAGTACGCCCGATGAAGATATCAAAAAGGATACGATTTATAAGGTGGATAAGGTAAATAGAAACCTAAAGGGGAAAAGCGAAGATGCCGCCACATCAATAAAAAATACTGCTGTAAAAACCGGTGTTTCATTTAAAAATTCAGCAAAAAAAATATCTTTAAATATTAAAAAGATTACAGAAGGGACAGGTGATTTTGTGATAAATCTTGCTGTATTGCTTATCAGAATAATGATAGTACTATGTGTATGGATACCATGTGCAGCACTTGCCGTAGCGGCAATTGTATGTACATTGCTGGCGGTAATAGTATTTATGTCTACAGGCATCGGCTTTATCGGCATATGTATTGCAGGCGCAGGATGCTGTGTGATATTCGCATCTCTTACACTATGGTTAACAAAAATGTTGGCAGGAGGTAAAGCGGAGAATGCGTAGATTTACGATAATAATTGTATTGTCAATTTTGACCATAATATTTGTGAAAGGAAAGGACAGGTATATATGAAAAAACTGTTGGTGTCACTGCTTGCAGGGGCAATACTTATAGGAGTAGGGCTTGGTGTTACAGCTTTGGAAATCAGTGTGTGGGACACACGGAGATATCCAGAATATCTTGAGAAAGAGACTGTTCAGACCGTAGAAACAGAAGAAAATATAGATCCGCAGAATTACGATAAAATCAATGTCTATGTATCAGGCAGTTACAATGGCTTCCGCAACAACAAAAAAATGGAAATAGTGGAAGATAAAACTTTTACAGACACAGTTAAAATCAGTATTGAATACAAAGGAAAAGTGCCTTATGTACATTATTATGAGTACTCCCAGGGGGGAGAGGATGGCGAGAGCATATCCAGGCTGAAGTATATTGTTTCTCCTACATATAACTACTCGCTTAAAGAAATAAGAGAAATTGCAGAAGATATGTTTGAAAACAAGATTTTCTATACAGATAATTCAGCAACCCTTATTGAAAAAGTGACTGTCCACACCGCTTATCCGGACAAATTCATCAGTAATATTCAATAAAATATCCAAAGCCGATATATCATAGCATATATCGGCTTTGCTGTCAGATAATTACATATTGCTAACTTTGAATAAATAATTTATAATTATATCAGATGGTTATGCAAAAGTATATTTTGCTTGACTAAATAAAACGTTTGATTTATTATAATGTAAAGGTTTACTTGTGAACCAAGATGGAGTATCTGATGAGTGAAATTATCAAAACTGATTCTATGCAGCAAACCTCTGAAAATCTGAGCGAGGAGCTTTTTGTAAAACTTTCCCGTCTTGTATGGCAGTACAGAAAAGCCTTCAATGATTCCAATGACGGCTTTAATTTGTCTCCCAATGAACTGGGGCTTATGATGATTATGTATCAGGACCCTACCATTAATACAGCAAATCAGATAGTGAAAGAACTGGGTACTACAAAAGGGCTGGCCAGCCGCAATGTAGACAGCCTGGTTAAAAAAGGTCTGATTAAAACAGAGCAGGATGAAAAAGACAGACGCGTTGTCCGCCTTACCCTCTGCACAAGGGCAAAAGAACTGTGCGAAGAGGCCAGAGTGCGCCAGCAGGAGTTTTATCACAAGGCGATGAAAGGCATTTGCGAAAAAGAAGCCCGCCAGGCTTTGGATGTTGTTGAAAAAATGGTATTCAACATTCTTTGATTCTTTACATTTTATAAATTAAACTGAAATTAAAAGGGAGATTTATTATGGAGAAAAAAGGCTTTGTACAGGAATTTAAAACTTTTATTTCCCGAGGTAACGTAGTGGATATGGCAGTCGGTGTTATCATCGGTTCAGCTTTTACAAAAATCGTAAACAGCCTTGTAAATGATGTTCTTATGCCAGCTCTGGGTGTACTTACAGGTGGCGTAAATTTCGCAGACCTTAAATTTGTTATCACTCCTGCAACAGAAGAAGTTGCTGAAGTAGCTATCAAATACGGTGCATTTGTTCAGAATATCATCGATTTCCTGCTTATTGCCATTGTTGTTTTTGTTATGGTTAAAATGATCAACAAAATCCGTGATATGGGAAAAGAAGAAACAGCTGAATAAATCAGTATCGGAAACAGTAATGTTTTACCGCCCATAGTGGCGTTTAATATGCCTTTTCCTTTATTCATATATCTCAAAGCCAGGGAGCTGCCGGTGTCTATCATCGGCGGCTTTCTGGCTTTAAATGTATTGCAACAAACAACTTTCACAATTTTATGATTTGATATTATTAATATTAATTTATTGACATAAAGTGGTCTCAAAGAGTAAAATGTTATTAATAATGTACCGAAGGAGAACTATTACATTGAGCAGAAACAGAAAACCTGTCAGTCCAATATATGCTGTAGCGATGCTGTGGTTGGCATGGGCTTTGATATTGCCTCTTTTCACATTACTGCACTACCTGCCTCTTATACTGGCCGCAGTAATTCTTTACAATATTGTGAATAACCAGGCAAAGGCAAAAGAGGAGAAAAAACAGCAGGCAACCCAGGCAACAGCGGAAAAAGAGGCCACCAAACCTGTACAGGAAAAGAAAACCACAGGCAACCCTGAAGTTGACAAGCTTATAAAGGAACGCGACCTTACTATAAGTGAACTGCGCAGACTGAACTATAACATTGAAAACGAAAAAATCTCTGCACAGATTGATGACATCGAGCTGACAACCCAGAGAATATTTGACATTGTAATAGCACATCCAGACAAAGTAAATCAGTTAAGCAAATTCCTTAATTACTATCTGCCTACAACTATGAAACTGCTGAACACCTATGACAGAATGGGTTCACAGGGGGTGGCAGGCGAAAATATTTCCGGCACTATGAAAAAGGTGGAAGACACTTTGGATATGGTAGTGAATGCATTCCATAAACAGCTGGATACACTTTTTGCCGGAGAAGCACTTGATGTAAGTGCAGATATAGCAGTAATGGAAAACCTTATGAAAACAGAAGGTCTTACCCAGGACGACATCAGCCAGATTAAATTGACATTGTCACAGGAATAAAAGGAGATATCACTATGAACGAAAAAATCATCCCTCAGCTCACACTGGAACCTGATATGGAACAGCCAGCAGCACCACAGCTGACACTTGAAACAGAATTTGCAGCAGCACAGGCTGTTTTATCCGAAGCAGAAGCTGCAGCAAAAGAAGCAGAAGCTGCAAAAAAAGCAGCAGAAGAAGCAGCTGAAGCACAGAGACAGAGAGAGCTTAATGCTATCAAACTTGACGAAAGCGCTCTGACAGAAGAAGAAAGAAAAGTTGTTGATGAATTCAGCAAAAAAATTGATATTGCAAACTCCAGCCTTGTTCTTCAGTATGGTGCGGCCGCACAGAAAAACATCGCTTCTTTCTCTGAAAATGCTCTTGCCAGCGTAAGAACAAAAGATCTGGGTGCCATTGGTGATGACCTGTCAAAACTGGTTAATGAACTGAAAGATTTTGATGCAGAAGAAGAAAAGAAAGGTTTCCTTGGCTTTTTCAAAAAACAGGTTGATGTTCTTGAAAACCTGAAAACAAAATATACATCTGCTGAAAAGAATGTAGATAAAATTGTGGAAGCACTGGAAGCGCATCAGATTACACTGATGAAAGACGTTGCTATGCTGGACCAGATGTATGCTCTCAATGAAAAGTACTATAAAGAACTTACAATGTACATAATCGCAGGTAAAAAACGTCTTGCAGATGTTAGAGCAAACGAACTGGAAGAACTGCGCAAAAATGCAGAGGAGTCCAACAGTCCGGATGCGGCCCAGGCATACAATGATTTTGTAAACCTTATCAACAGATTTGAAAAGAAAATTCACGACCTGGAACTGACAAGACAGATTTCTGTACAGATGGGCCCACAGACACGTCTGCTTCAGAACAATGACACTCTGATGATAGAAAAAATTCAGTCCAGCCTTGTGAATACTATTCCTCTGTGGAAGAGCCAGATGGTTCTTGCTCTCGGTCTTGAACATTCAAAAGAAGCTACAAGAGCACAGCAGGAAGTTACTGAACTGACAAATCAGATGCTGAAGAAAAATGCAGATGTTCTTAAAACAAGCACTATCGAAACAGCAAAAGCTGCTGAAAGAAGCATTATCGATATCGAAACTCTCCAGCATACAAACAAAAAACTTATCGAAACTCTGGATGAAGTTATGAAAATTCAGACAAACGGCGCCGCAAAACGTAAGGAAGCAGAAGCTGAACTGGGCAGAATTGAAGGCGAACTGAAACAGAAACTTCTTGAATTAAGATAATATATTCTCTTTATTAAAGAGACGGTTCCCGACAGGGGGACCAGCGATAAAAATACCTTTTAGGAGAAACAATGGATTTTTTTAAAAAGCGCGGAACAGCATGGGCATTTCTTGCCATTGTAATCGTATGCTCGTTTTTTATAGGCCAGGCCAGACAGCCTGCAGATAAAATTGAAATATTGCCAAGCGGTGTCTATGTTCAGGACAATGCGGGCGTTCTGTCTGCATCTACAGAAGAACTGATGACAGAGCTGAACAATGGTCTTGTGTCAAAGGTTGGGGCAGAAATCCAGGTTGTTACTATCAATACAGTAGGCGGTCAGGATATATTTGATGTGGCCATCGACCATGGTATCAATACAAATCTGTCAGAAAACAGCTGTGTATTTCTTATTGCAGTCGATGACACAGATGCGGCCATTGTTCAGGGCCAGGCGCTGATGAATGCATTTACAGACAGCGATTTGACATATATCCTTCAGCAGAGCTTTACTGTGGAAGATTTCGATACAAGAAATCTGGATGCACCTGCCAGAACAGCCTTCAAAAATCTCATATATATGTATGAAGATTATTACGGCATATCTGTTGTAGCTTCTTCAAATATTGAAATGAACTATTCCGGAGATGATATGTCCAGCAGCGCACTTGCTATGATTCTGCTTATTCTGCTGATATTGATTGTTATTCTTATTATTACAAGACCAAGAAGAACAGTTATCAGACCGGTTACTACAGTGGGCAGAACATATGTTCCACCACGCACAGGTAGCTATACTACCCGCAACAGCTATGATCCTCCACGAACAACTGGCAGATCAGGCAGTTTCGGTTCTTCCCGTAGCGGCGGTTTCGGTTCATCATCACGTGGCGGATCTTTCTCATCGTCCTCCCGCAGCAGTTCTTTTGGGTCTTCACGTTCATCTTTCGGCGGCTCCTCCCGCAGCGGTGGATTCGGTGGCGGCAGCCGTGGTGGATCTTTCCGCTCTGGTGGCGGCAGTCGCGGTGGCTCATTCCGCAAATAAAATCAGAACGCCTGCATATATGCAGGCGTTTTTTGATGCAACAAAATATCATTGACTTTTAAAAAATCTTATGTAATAATTAAAAATGTTTTATTTAGTATTGAAAACCACATTATAATATATATAGAAAGAGAAAGTATTATGAAAATCAAAATTATCGGTGACTCCGCTTCAAACCTTTATACACTTACTGATGTTGAATATGAATGTGCTCCACTGAAAATCATCACAGATGAAAAAGAATATGTGGACAACATTGACCTTGACCTCCAGGGTATGGTTGATGACCTGGCAAAATATAAAGGTAAATCCGGCACAGCTTGCCCAAGCGTAGGTGACTACCTGGCCGCTTTTGAAGGCTATGACATTGTATATGTTGTTACTATTATCAGCACACTGTCCGGCAGCTACAATGCAGCAATGCAGGCAAAAGCACAGTACGAAGAAGAAAACCCAGGCAAAAAAGTATTTGTTGTAGACTCCTACACAGCAGGTGGAGAACAGAAACTTCATTTGGAAAAACTGCGCGAACTTGTTCTTGCAGGAAAAGATTACGAAACAGTTTGCCGCGAAATTACAGAATACAAAGACTACGGCACATCGCTGGTATTCTCCCTTGAATCTATGATCAACCTGGCAAACAACGGCCGTGTACCTATGATTGTTGCAAAAGCGCTGAACTTTATTGGTCTGCGTATGATCGGTATTGTTAGCGAGGAAGGTCAGATTCATCCAACAGACAAGGCCCGTGGCGAAAAGAATGCTATCGAAACTATCTGGGCAAAAATGCTGTCAGAAGGTTATAAAGGCGGCAAGCTGAGAATCGACAACTGTTTCAACGTAAATACAGCAGAAGAAATCAAAAAACTGGCACTGGAAAACTTCCCAGGTGCAGATGTAAGAATTGAACCAACAGGTGCACTTTGCAGCTTCTATGCTGAAAAAGGCGGCCTTATGATCGGTTTTGAAATCTAATTCCCGTATAAAATATATCATATAGTTTTTATAACTATATGATGTATTTTTATGTTGATTTTTCTTCAAGTATGGGGTATACTGTATTTTGTAGATTTTGATTAGTGAATAAAATAGGTGTTGAATAATGGAAAATGAAAAAATCCTGGCATTTAAAATGCCACGTTACAACGAATTGCCATCTATAGAACTTTATATAGACCAGGTGCTCTCATATATTGACAGTATTTTTGATCCGCTGGAAATGCAGGATATCGAAAAAACACTGACAGCCTCTATGGTAAACAACTATGTAAAGCAGGGGGCAGTACCACCAACTGTAAAAAAACGTTATTCCCGTGAACATATAGCATATCTTATTATTGTAAGACTGGCAAAACAGATTTTCACAATTGATGAAATCATCAGAATGATTCAGATTCAGAAATCTGTTTATGACATCGAAATAGCTTACAATTATATCTGTGAAGAATTGGAAAAAATCCTGGTTGCTGTATTCACAGAACAGCCGCTTCCACGGGATTCATCCATCACAATGAAACCTCAGCGTTACTTTGTAAGAAACACACTTATTTCAGTTGTATACAAAATTCATACACAGAAGCTGATGGCTATTTTTGATGTGGATAAAGCAGAATAATAATAAAACACTGTAGCGAAAACTACAGTGTTTTTTTTCTTGTCAATCAGCGTGTGTTCATTTTTTCATTTATACCCTGCTGTTGTCTGCTGTTTTCGTTCAGCATCAGTGTCAGTTTGCTGATAGTGTCCTGGATTTTATATTTTACATCCAGCACCTGTCTGCTGGCGTCGGATATTTTTCTCTGTACTTCCAGATTGGAGAATATGCCATCCCAGAAATAGTCGGCAAAAGTGAGAAAGCCGCCTATCTGTATGCTGATGTTCTTGTCTATTGTCACATCAGCAAGCTCGCTTTTGAATTTGCCAAGAGCGGTCTGTAAATTGCCGATTTCCACAGTTGCCTTGTCCAGATTGTCGTGTTTGGCCAGGTCCACAAGAAAACTGTCCAGAAAGAAGTCAGCAGTGCTCCAGTTGTCAGCTTTATCAAGATATGTAAGTATTTTGTCTGCATATATCACAGCGTTCTGTCCTGCTGCAATAGCTTCTTCCATTTCGGTTCTCTTGGCTTTCAGCAAAGCAAGCTGAGACTCCAGTGCCAGCTGATTTTCATAATCAGTATATTTTTCACTGCTTGCGGCGTTGGCATCCAGCAGGCTCTGCAGCTGTTTTTCGCAGTTTTCCAATGTGTACATTTCGCGGGTATAGCTGTCTATCTGGCGTTCCAGGTTTTCCAGTTCATACATTGCAGTATCATATTTCATTTTTGCGGCGTAGGCTTCCCGGCGTTCTTTTTCCAGCTGCTGCTCTCTTTTACCAAACAGGTCCAGCACCCAGCCGGCAATACCACCGTTTTCAAGACTGTTTACATCTTCCTCTTCGCGGATTTTTACGGTTCGCAATTGCTCACATTTTTCGCGCAGGGCTGTACGCTGTGGAATAAGCTGTTCCAGCAGTACATCGATGTGTCTTTTGCGCTGAACTTTGTCCAGCAGTTCTGTAATCTGTTTTGCAAAATCTGTCATATGCTCCACCTCTTAATTTCATTATATATCACAATTTTTCCAATTCAACGGTTTCACAGAAATATCATATATAACAAAAAAGTCACCTGAATATCAGGTGACTTTTATTATTGGTTTATCAACCGAAAATTTCTTTGAAAATTGCCTGACCTGCAGGTGTTGTGGCAATACCGCCCATAGCTGTTTCTTTCAGCTGTGGTGGCAGCATTTTGCCAACTTTGAACATACTGTCAACCACCTGGTCAAACGGAATATGTGCCACCTGGCCAGCCAGAGCCATATCAGCACTGATAAGAGCATTTACAGCGCCGGAAGCGTTTCTCTGTGCACAAGGCAGTGCAACAAGGCCTGCAACAGGGTCACATACCAGACCCATTACGTTAATCATTGCAAAGCCTGCAGCGTCCAGACATTTGTCATCGCTGGCACCCATCATATATGCTGCAGCTGCAGCGGCCATACTTGCGGCTACACCACATTCAGCCTGGCAACCGCCGTCAGCACCGGCAACAGTTGCATTTTTTGTAAAGATAGCACCTACAGCACTGGCTGTGATAAGTGCTTCCAGTGTTTTTTCTCTGGAAACTCGTTTGTTTTCCATTACACCCAGCAATACTGCAGGTACGATACCGCAGCTGCCTGCTGTAGGGCTGGCACAGATTTTACCCATAGATGCATTTACTTCGCTGCAGGAGTAAGCCAATGCCATAACATAGTTGATATAGCCGCCGGTAATGGATTCGCCTTTGGAATATTCATACTGGCAGTTGGCCACACCGTCAATCAGACCGCCTTTTGTAGCCTGTCTGTGTTCCAGGGCTTTCAGCGCAGAGTTGAACATAATTTCCAGTCTTATGGAAAAATGCTGCATTACTCTTTCTCTGCTCATGCCAGTCAGCTTTACTTCATTGTCAAGGGCAACTTCCCATATGCGTTTGTTTTGTTCACTGCAGATAGCCAGCAGTTCTTCAGCATTTTTATACATATTTTATTCCCCCTTGATATTTACTACAACTACGCTCAGTACGTTGTTTACCTGGCGCAGTTCGTCTATTACATTTTCAGGAATGATATCGTCACATTCGATTACACAGAAAGCTTTGTCGCCACGGCTTGTACGGCTTACTTTCATAACGCCGATGTTGATGTTGTTGAAAGCAAGAATAGTGGAAACATCACTTACTACACCTTTTACGTCCTGCTGCTGTACGATAACAGTAGGGCTTGTGGCTGTAAGCTCACAGACAAGACCATTGATGTTTGTTACAAGAATACGGCCGCCGCCAAGAGAAGCGCCCTCTACAAAGAATTCACCATCTTCACCGTAGAAAGTGATTCTTGCTGTGTTTTCGTAAACTGAAGGGATTTCTGTAGGATAGAAATCAAATTCAACGCCCTTTTCATTGGCGATTTCAAAACTGTGGCCCAGGTTTTCATCGTCTTCGCTCATACCAAGTGCACCGGCAACAAGGGCGAAATCGGTAAAATGGCCGCGGTATGTGCTGGCGAAAGAGCCGCCCAGACCGAAACTTACTTTCTTGAAAGGTTTGTCATAGATAAGGCGAGCTGTTTTGGCAAGTTTTGCCGCACCAGCTGTATGTGATGAGGATGGGCCGATCATAACAGGGCCTACAACATCCAGCAAACTGATATTCATAATACAACCTCCGGTAATTGTTTTAAAACGGTTTCAATAAGTTAATTTTAACATATATTTACCTAAAAATAAATAGGTATTGTGTGGAATTAATAGCTTTCAGCCATAATTAATAGCAAAAAGCATAAAACACATCATTATTGACAAAAAAGTGTCAAGAGTTGTAAATATGTATATGATGCAATGAAAATTTACAAAAATTTTACCTTATTTTATCGATGTTTGATACTTGTATTGGTAAGGTAAATATATTAAAATGGATGATAGGTAGGTATGAGTAAATATGACATATAGGAATAAAAAACAATTTTTAATAAATTTCTTTTACTACGGCATACTGGCGGCCATAGCATTGTTTGTAATCAAGTTTGGATGGGAGTATCTTACCCCATTTGTGATTGCGTTTATTGTGGCTTTTTGTCTGAAACCGATAGTAAATGCAGTTAATGTATATTTAAAAGTCAAAAGAAGTGTGGCGGCCATATTGGTAACGGCTGTATTCTATATACTGACAGGTGCGGCTATCTTCCTTATAGGTGTTCAGCTGGTATTGCTTGCCAGGACAATGCTTTCGGTCCTGCCGGAATACTACCGGGCTGAAGTGGCACCGCGGGTATCAAATATGTTGTATAATATACAGCAGTTTATCAGTACTCTGGACCCAAGCATAACAGCATCGCTGGAAGAATATATTGCCAGCTCCCTTGCAACCCTGGCAGAATGGGTTTCATCATTCTCTGTTTCTGCACTGGCTGTTGTTTCATCTGGTATTGCGTCTGTTCCGGGTTTGTTTATCAAAACACTTATCACAATAATCGCCACATTTTTCATAAGTGTTGATTATTATGAGATTACACTGTTTATAGCAAATCAGCTGCCTACAAGGGTTATTTCCCTGATGTATGACGCAGAACATTATGCGAAAACAGCCCTTTTACAATATATAAAATCCTACTCACTGATTCTGTTCATCACTTTCTGTGAAATAGCCGCAGGGCTGTGGATACTGGGTGTGGACAGCCCTATGCTGATAGCACTGGTTATAGCAGTGTTTGACATTCTGCCAGCGGTTGGTACAGGCGGTATTATTATACCATGGGGTATTGTTTCAATCGCACTTGGCAATGTGCTTTTCGGTATAGGTATGCTGGCGCTGTATCTTGTTGTTACAGTTGTCAGAAACACATTGGAGCCAAAGATAGTTGGCCGGCAGGTGGGTCTCCACCCGGTAGCAACACTTATGGCTATGTTCCTTGGTTCAAAAGTTATGGGTATTGTAGGCCTTTTCGGATTCCCTATAGCACTTGTAATTTTGATAAAATTAAATGACTCTGGCAAAATTAAACTTTTTAAGTAAGGAGAAAAAAATCTATATGAATATGGAAAGTATTCTTGGCCTGTGTGGCGGTCTTGCACTGTTCCTCTATGGTATGCATATGATGAGTGACGGTCTTGAAGCTGTTGCAGGCGAAAGAATGAAACAGATTCTTGAAAAACTTACTTCCAGCACTTTTAAGGGGGTTCTGGTAGGTACTCTTATCACAGCTATTATCCAGTCATCATCTGCTACTACAGTTATGCTGGTTGGTTTTGTAAACTCCGGCCTTATGGCTTTGGAAAACACAGTTGGTGTTATCATGGGTGCCAATATCGGTACGACAATGACAGGTATCCTGATGTCCATCGGTATCTCTGACGTTGCACCGCTTATCGCTATCGCCGGTGTTTGTCTTATTATGTTCTCAAAAGACGAAAAGAAAAACAACCTGGGTATTGTTATTGCAGGTCTTGGTATTCTGTTCCTGGGTATGAATATGATGTCTGACGCTATGCGTGGCATGCGTGACAACCAGATGTTTATCAATCTGATGACAAGTCTGCGCAACCCTATCCTTGGTGTTCTGGTTGGTACAATATTTACAGCACTTATCCAGTCATCCTCTGCTTCCATCGGTATCCTGCAGGCCCTTGCCATGGCTGGACTTGTAACACTGGACAACGGTATTTACGTAATGTTCGGTTTTGCTATCGGTACCTGTGTAACTGCTGTTATCGCAGCTATTGGTGCAAACGCAAATGCAAAACGCGTTACAATCATCCATCTGGCATTCAACGTTATCGGTGCTGTTGTATTCGTAATACTGTGCCAGTTTATACCATATGTACAGTTCTTCCAGAATATGTTCCCAGACTCACCTGAAGCACAGATCGCGAATGCATTCCTTGTTTTCAAAGTGGTTACAACAGTTATGCTGGTTCCATTTACAAAACAGCTGGTTGCTTTCTCAAGACGAATTGTTAAAGAAGAAGTTGTAGAAGTTCGCCCATCTATATCTGCAAGAGCAGTTTCCATTCAGGGTTACCACTTTGGTGCGGCAGCTATCGCTATCTCCCTTATCAGAGATGAAGTTAACTATATGTACGATATTGCAAAACGCAATGTTGAACTGGCATTTGATGCAGTGCTTGAAAACACAAACAAATACGATGCTGAAATTGACAAGAACGAAGATGAACTTGACAGACTCAACAGCGAAGTTTCACAGTACATCTCCAGCATCCTTGGTCAGATCAGCACAGTTGACAGTGACGTAGTTTCCGGCTATTTCAGAATCGTTGGCAACATCGAACGTATCGGTGACCACGCTACAAACTTTGCTGACTATACAAAATTCTTCCTTTCCAAAAACGAAAGACTGTCAGACAGAGCCCAGGGCGAAGTTGTTATTATGAAACAGACAACTCTTGACGCTATGAGCCTGCTGGAAGGCGACAGACGTGAAGATGCAGCATCTATGCTGGCAAGCGTGTCCAGAGCTGAACAGGAAATCGACGATATGACAGACAACTACCGCAATGCACAGATGGACAGAATGAAAACAACTACATGTTCACCTGAAGCCAGCGTAGTATATGCAGAAATGCTGACTGACTTTGAACGTATTGGCGACCACCTGCTGAACATCTCTGAAGAATTTGCAAGAATGTATCCTACAAAAGCTTAATTCAGTATACAAATATAAAACACCGCAACTATTGTTGCGGTGTTTTTTGTTATGATAGTTTAACAAAAACACATAATAATTTTACATATTTTTTACAAAAATGTAATTCATATAAGACAATCAATATTATATGTGGTAAGATATAAACAGATAATATTTTATTTATATATATGATGGCTGGTTTTCAGACATCAGAAAAGAGGAAACTATGACTGTTACTGATGCATTGGGCCTTTTGGGCGGGCTGGGTATGTTTTTATTCGGTATGAATCTTATGAGCAGTGGTCTTGAAGCTGCCGCTGGTGAAAAGATGAAAAAGCTGATGGAAAAACTTACAGATACCACATTAAAAGGTGTGCTTGTAGGTACAATTATCACAGCTCTTATACAGTCCTCATCTGCTACTACAGTTATGCTGGTTGGCTTTGTAAACTCCGGCCTTATGACGCTGTCACAGACTGTTGGCATTATTATGGGTGCCAATATAGGCGCCACACTTAACGGTGTACTGCTGGCAGTAGGTGTAGGTGAACTGGCGCCGCTGATTATCTTTGTTGGTGCGGCATTGATAATGTTCTCTAAAAAAGAAAAAATCAAACAGTATGGCAATATCATAATCGGTCTTGGTATTCTATTTCAGGGTATGAATATGATGAGCGGCTCTATGGCGGGCCTGCGTTCATCACCTGCTTTTATCCATCTGATTACCACATTCGAAAATCCGATTATCGGTGTTCTTGTTGGTACAGTGTTTACAGCTATTATTCAGTCTTCTTCGGCTACAGTCGGCATTCTGGAAAGTCTGGCCATAGCAGGGCTTATAACTCTGGACAACGGTATTTATGTAATGTTTGGTGCTACAATGGGCACCTGTATCACAGCTGCCATCGCTTCTATCGGCACCGGTGTAAACGCCAAGCGAGTAGCCATTATCCATCTGCTGTTCAACATTATCGGTACAGTTGTGTTCGTGGCAATATGTTTGTTCTTCCCGTTTGTGCCGTTGGTACAGCGTATGTTCCCATCATCGGTTTCTGTACAGATAGCAAATGCTCACGTTATCTTCAAAATCGTGACAACAATCCTGCTGTTCCCATTTGCAAACTGGATGGTGAAATTCTCTGAAGCTGTGCTGAAAGACAAATCTCAGGACAATCAGCGCCTGCCGATTTATGAAAGAGCCAAAACAATGGCTGGTTACTCTGTAGGCAACTCTGCCATAGCTATTTCTCTTATCAGGGAAGAAGCCAACTATATGTTTGATATAGTAAGAAAAAATCTCTCACTCAGTTTTGACGCACTCCTTAACGGCAACGATGAAAAATATGAGGAAATCCACGAAAATGAGCGCGAAATAGATAAATTGAATCACGAGATATCCCGTTATATATCATCTGTTATCGCAAATAAGATGCCTGCACGTGACAGTGTGATTATCAGCGGTTACTTTGATATCATCGGAAATATTGAGCGTATCGGTGACCACGCAATGAACTTTGCTGACCATGTAAAGTTTACAGTGAATCAGAATATATCTTTTTCTGACCGAGCCATGGGAGAAATCAAACTGATGCAGGATCTTTCGGAAAAAGCTATGGAACTTATAGTAGGAGACAAACGTCGGGAGGCACAGGAGCTGCTGGTAAAGGTATCCAAAGCTGAACAGAAAATGGACGATATGACAGAGTCCTATCGCACAGCACAGATGGAAAGAATGAAAACCACTACCTGCTCACCTGAAGCCAGCATCATCTATGCACAGATGCTTACAGACTTTGAACGAATCGGTGACCACCTGCTGAATATCGCAGAAGAATTTGCAAAGATGTATGCGCAATAAATACATATACAAATAAAAAGGACAAGGTTTAAACCTTGTCCTTTTATAATGCCTGGGATTATTTTGCAAACTGCTTGATGATTTCAACAACAACCTGTGTGCATTTTTCCATATTTTCTTCTGTTACACATTCAAATCTGCCGTGGGCATTGTAACCGCCTGTACCAAGGTTTGGACAAGGCAGACCCATATATGACAGTCTTGCGCCGTCTGTGCCGCCACGTGCTGCTTCGCTTACAGGATTTGCGCCGATAGCTCTGATAGCATTTTCAGCAGCTTCAACCACTTCAAAGTATGGCAGAATCTGTTCTTTCATATTTCTGTACTGTTCTCTCAGGTTAAGTACACAGCTGCCTTCGCCGTATTTTTTGTTGATAAATGCGGCGATATCCTTCATAACTTCCTGCTTTTCATCAATTTTTTCTGCGTCGTGGTCACGTACAATGTATTCCAGAGTTGTTTTTTCTGTAGCGCCTTTTGTTTCGATAAGGTGGAAGAACCCTTCAAAGCCTGTTGTGTGTTCTGGTTTTTCAAATGCTGGCAGCAGGCTGTGGAATTCAAATGCCAGGTGCTGGCTGTTTACCAGTTTGCCTTTTGCAGCGCCTGGATGGATAGAGTTACCATAGAATTCAACCACAGCAGAAACAGCGTTGAAGTTTTCATAGCAGATGCCGTTGTAATCGCCGCCGTCAACTGTGTATGCCAGTTTTGCGCCAAAGCCTTCTACGTCAAATTTGTCTACACCTGCGCCGATTTCTTCGTCAGGAGTAAATGCGATAACAACTTTGCCGTGTGGGATTTTTTCATCGATAATAATCTGCACTGCTTCCATAATTTCAGCAATACCAGCTTTATCGTCAGCACCCAGCAGTGTTGTGCCGTCTGTTGTAATCAGTTTCTGGCCTTTCAGTGAAGGCAGGAATGGAAATTCTTTTACAGACATTGTGTGGCCACTGCCTGCCAGCAGAACATCACCGCCGTCATAGTTTTCGATAATCTGTGGTTTTACGCCAAAGCCGTTGAACTCAGGTGCTGTGTCCATATGTGCAATAAAGCCTACGCAGGTTTTGTCTTCGTAACCTTCTGTTGCAGGCAGAACGCCGTATACTGTGCCGTCTTTGATGCGAACATCAGCAAGGCCCATTTCATTCATTTCATTTTCCAGGAATTTAGCCACATTCAGCTGAATTTCTGTTGAAGGTGTAATACCGTAGTTTTTAGGGTCTGATGGTGAGTCGATTTTGATATAGTTTAAAAATCTGTTTAAAACACTCATTGGGAAATACCTCCGTTTGTATATTACACATATGATAACATATTTAACGCAATATAGAAATACAAAATTGACAAATACATAGAATTGATATGTTTTTTATGGTAAAATGATGAATATAAAGCAGGAGGGGTTATGAAGAATACTGAAAGAAAATTTATAATAGCTTGCATAATTGTAGTTTCTTTTTTTACAATACTGGCAGGCAGATTTATTATTTATAATACAGGGCTGTATCCATCCGGCTTTGAAATGAATATAAATGATGTGCATATAGAGTCTGAAACACAGGAAGAAACTTATATTGTTGAACTGAAAAATTTCAGGGCAGGGGAATATTCGGTTGTTTTTGATTACATCACCGGTTCTGACGCCATATTGAAAGTGTATTCTATTGCCGGATATGATTATAAAACTGACGCAATGCCGGTTTTTATGGAAAAACAGATAACAGCAGGCGAGGGGGCTTTTAATCACAGTTTTACACTGGATGATGAATATCAGGGTGTGACGTTTGTGTTACAGTCAGAAGGTTCTGTGTCATTGACAAATATCAAAGTCGTAAGTGATGATGTGGTTTTTGCTGACAGGGCAATTTTTTATAACTGGCTGATTATTGTTGTGGCTGTTCTTGCAGCATATGCAGTATATCTGGTACTGAAAACAAGAGAAAGAGGTGCTTTATACCCAGCTTTGTTTGTTCTTTTGTGCCTTGTGGCAATATGCCTTATTTCAAATTCAATCTATTTATTCACTGATAATTCTGTTCACGGCTGCGATGTAAAATTTCATCTTTTCAGAACAAAAGCCATTGCTGAAAGTATGCTGAATGGCAATATACCAAACAGATTAAATGGTGTGTCCTACTTTGGTTATGGATACGCGAATCCACTGCTGTATCCGGAATTATTCCTTTATATTCCAGCTGCGTGGATAACCAAGGGAATGTCAGATCTGGGTGCACTTAAATTGTTCTGCATTCTTATCAACTGCCTGGCAGTGTTTGTGGCATACTATTCATTTGACAAAATGAGTCATAACAGATATATAAGCCTTGCAGCCACAGTTTTATATACAATGTCTTCATATAAACTGATAAATATATATGTCAGGGTAGCATTGGGCGAAACCCTGTTTATGACATTTTTACCTTTGGCGGTCTATGCACTGTATACCTTTTTCTACGAAGAAAAGCCACGCTGGTTCCTGCTGGCGTTATCTGTTGGTGGGATAGTTCAGTCACAGATACTGGGCGTGCTTTTAACCTGCATAATTCTGGGCTTGTTGTTTGTTTTGTTCACGATCGACAAAGTTATAAAAAAAGAATTCAATTTTATAATAATAAAAGACCTTATAAAATCTGTTATATGGGTTGCGGTGGCAAATTTATGGTTTATTGTACCGTTTTTAAATGCATACTTTAACTATGACCTGATTATGTTCAATCAGGACGAGATGACAGAATGGTTTTTTAATGAATTGCTGAGCGCAAAAGGCTTCCTTTCTCCATTTATAATGGCAGGTGATAAAAGTGTATTCAGTTCAGCCGGTGTGGTGGTGCTGGCAGGCATCTGTGGTGCAATAGCGCTGTGCTGTATTTCGCTGTTGAAATTCAAAGAAGACAGGGCGATCGTTTTACCTGCTGCTATTATGACTGTGTTTTTTGCAGTAATATGCACAGATATAATTGACTGGCAAAAAATGATGTCAGTTAAGCCTATAAAAATCTTTATGACAACTTTGCAGTTTGCTTTCAGGTTCGAAGCATTGTTTTTAATACTGCTGTGCTTTGTGATTGTATTTACATCAAGGAAACTTACAGGCCGAAAAGCAGAAATCTTATCTGCTGTGTTTGCTTTGATAATCCTGGTGGCAACTCTGCCTAATATGGCTGATTTTGCCATGAAAGCAGATTTTGGCAGAACAGATAACACCTATGGCAGTTATGGTGTTGATCAGGTATTGGAATATCTTAAGCCGGGTGCTGATATGCAAAGAGAAGTGCTGGTTGAAAAAGAGGTTACCAGATCTGACAATATTTCCATCAGCAGTTATGCAAAAGATGGCATAAATATAGACTTTTCAGTGAAAACTGATGGTAATAATGGCTGGGTACAGCTGCCACTGTTTTACTACGATGACTATTATGCTGTTACCGAAAGCGGCGACAGACTGAAGGTTTATTCGGACGACAGAGCTTTGTTGTATGTGGAAATCCCTGAAAATATGGGTGAAGAACTTATTTCTGTCCGATTTGGTGACAGTTGGATATACAGAGTTCCATTATACATATCAGTAGCTTTTATAGCAGCAACATTTATGGCTTTGTTGCTGGATTTGTATAAACGAAAAATTAAATAGAAAAAAGCGGATATCATATATATGATATCCGCTTTTTTGTTTATAATTTGTAATATTTTTTTTAATAAAATGCTATAACTCTTTTAAATTTTGTAAAAGTATGATAAAATATATGGGATTATAATGTATAATTGCGTTTAAGCGCAAATTTTGTAAATTAAAGCATTTTGCTTTGGAGGATATAAATATGTCAGATTCAGTATTTAAAGGCAAAACCCTTCTGATTACAGGCGGTACAGGCTCTTTCGGCCACACAGTACTCAAACACTTTTTGACAACAGACATCGGTGAAATCCGCATTTTCTCCCGTGACGAAAAGAAACAGGATGATATGCGCCACGACCTGCAGGTAAAATACCCTGTAGAAAGCCAGAAAGTCAAATTCTACATCGGTGATGTACGCGATATCAACAGTGTTAACAATGCTATGTTCGGCGTTGACTACATTTTCCACGCAGCAGCTCTGAAACAGGTTCCATCCTGTGAATTCTTCCCAATGGAAGCTGTTAAAACAAATGTTATCGGTACAGAAAACGTTCTTACAAGTGCTATCAACCACGGTGTAAAAAGAGTTGTATGTCTGTCCACAGACAAAGCTGCCTACCCAATCAATGCAATGGGTATTTCAAAAGCTATGATGGAAAAGGTTATCACAGCCAAGTCCAGAACAGTTGACGGCGAAAGAACAACTATCTGCTGCACACGTTACGGTAACGTTATGTGCAGCCGTGGCAGTGTTATCCCTCTGTTCCGTGACCAGATCCGTCAGGGCAAACCTCTCACAATCACAAATCCTGATATGACACGCTTCCTTATGAACCTGGACGAAGCTGTTGACCTTGTTGTGTTTGCATTTACACACGGCCAGCCTGGCGACCTGTTTGTTCAGAAATCACCAGCTTGCACTATCGGCGACCTGGCAAAAGCTACTCAGGAACTGTTTGGCGATACAGGTATCAGAATCATCGGTGAAAGACACGGTGAAAAACTGTACGAAACACTTCTTACAGAAGAGGAAGCTGCAAAAGCCATCGATATGGGCAGCTATTACCGCGTACCTGCAGACAACCGCGATCTTAACTATGACAAATACTTTGTAGAAGGCCGCACAGAAGAAAAACTTCTGCACCAGTACAACAGCCACAATACAGAAAGACTGGATGTAGCAGGTACTATTGCAAAAATGAAAACAACAGACTACATCAAAGAGGAGCTGGCTAAACTTGAAAAGTAAAAAAATCCTTATCACAGGCGCCACAGGCTTTATCGGCAAAAACCTGACAGCTACACTGCTGCAGGCAGGCTATACAAATCTTTATCTCTTTGACAGAGAAAATACACAGCAGCAGCTGGAAGAATGGTGTACAGACGCAGAATTTGTTTTCCATCTGGCGGGTGTAAACCGCCCAGTTGATGTAAAGGAATTCTACGAAGGCAACACAGACTTTTCCAAAAATCTGCTGGATACCCTTGCTGCAAAAGGCAACAAGGCACCGATTGTAGTTTCTTCATCAATCCAGGCTCTGCTGGACAACGATTACGGCAAAAGCAAGAAAATGGGCGAAGACCTTTTCCTTGAAAATGGCAACAACCCAGCGTTTATCGCACGCCTTTATGGCGTTTTCGGCAAATGGTCCAGACCAAACTACAACACAGTTGTGGCCACATTTATGTACAATGTTGCCCATGGCCTGCCACTGCAGATAAACGATCCGGACAGAGAACTTACACTGTGCTATATTGACGATGTAATTGCAAAATTCATCGACATTATGGAAAACACAGCTGATTACAAACCAGGTTTCTTCGAAATCGATACTCTTCACAAAATCACACTGGGCAAACTGGCTGAAAAAATTACAAACTTCGGCAAAAACAGAGAAAGTCTGGTTATGCCTTTGCTGAATACACTTCTTGACCAGCGCCTTTACGGCACATATCTGTCATATCTTGATGAAGACAAGTTTGCCTATCAGCTGAAAAAGAACGAAGATAACCGCGGCTGGCTGGCAGAATTTATCAA
Source organism: Oscillospiraceae bacterium (assembly GCA_017555565.1). GTDB lineage: Bacteria > Bacillota > Clostridia > Oscillospirales > Ruminococcaceae > RGIG3102. The sequence continues at coordinate 66,188 of JAFZGF010000037.1, read as the reverse complement.
AAGCGAATCTTTTGGTCAGATTTTTGTATCCACAACAAAACCTGGCATCACACGCGGCGATCACTGGCATCACACAAAGGTGGAAAAATTCTTTGTGCTGTCCGGTAAAGCGGAAATTTCCTTCCGTCATATGATCACAGACGAAATTATCCGTTACACAGTTGAAGGCAATACACCTACAGTCGTGGATATCCCAGTTGGTTACACACATAAAATTACCAACATCGGCGATACAGAGGTTATCTGTCTGTTCTGGTCCAGCGAAATTTTTAACCCACAAAAGCCTGACACTTATTATGTAAAGGTAGATAAATAATATGAAAAGACTGGTTATACTTGGTTTTGGCGGTTATGGCAAAACAATCGAAGATATTGTTCTGTCAGGTAAATTATATGATGAAATTATTTTCCTTGATGACAAGGCAGTAAATGATAGAGTAAAGGGCGTATGTAACGACTATGTGAAATACATAGACGAAAGCACACGGTTTTATCCTGCATTTGGCAACAACAACCTGCGCGTTGAATGGATAAATATGTTTATCAATGCAGGGGCACAGGTTGCTACCATCATTCATCCGTCTGCGTATGTCAGCAGTGGAGCAGTAGTGGAAACAGGCTGTGCAGTGCTGCCTATGGCGGTTATCAATACAACTGCAAAGGTAAGGACAGGTTGCATAGTAAATTTTGGCGCTGTGATTGACCACGATGTAGTTATTGAAAAAGGTGTACATCTGTGTATCAACAGTACAGTAAAAGCATATAACCGTATTGCACCATTTGCCAAAATCGAAGCTGGCCAGGTAATATTCAACAACACTTTCATAATGGAGTAATAAAATGAGCAAACTTAAATTAATGACAATCATCGGCACAAGACCAGAAATCATCCGTCTTGCTGCTGTTATCAAAAAAGCAGATAAATATTTCGACCAGATTCTTGTTCACACAGGTCAGAACTATGACTATGAACTGAACCAGGTGTTCTTTGACGACCTGGGCCTGCGTGCCCCAGATTTCTATCTGGATGCAGTAGGTGCAGACCTGGGCGAAACAATCGGCAACATCATTGCAAAATCCTATAAACTTATGGTGGAACAGAAACCGGACGCCCTGCTTATTCTGGGTGATACAAACAGCTGTCTGTCTGCTATCAGCGCAAAAAGACTGCATATTCCTATCTTCCATATGGAAGCAGGCAACCGCTGTTTTGACGAATGTCTGCCAGAAGAAACAAACCGCAGAATCGTTGACCATATTGCTGACGTAAATATGTGCTATTCCGAACATGCACGCCGTTATCTTAATCACGAAGGCACAGCCCGCGAAAGAACATACGTTACAGGCAGCCCAATGGCAGAAGTTCTTCACGAAAATCTCCAGCAGATCAAAGACTCTGACATCCTGCAGAGACTTGGTCTTGAAAAAGGTAAATACATTCTGCTGTCTGCCCATCGTGAAGAAAATATCGACACAGAAGCAAACTTCTTCAATCTGATGAACGCAGTAAACGCTATGGCAGAAAAATACGATATGCCTATCCTTTACTCCTGCCACCCAAGAAGTGCAAAATTCATCAAACAGAGAAACTTCCAGTTTGACCCACGTGTTATCCAGAACAAACCTCTTGGCTTCCACGACTACAACCATCTGCAGATGAACGCTTTTGCAGTAGTTTCTGACTCCGGCACTCTGCCAGAAGAAAGCAGTTTCTTCCTGTCAGTGGACAACCCATTCCCAGCTATCTGTATCCGTACATCCACAGAAAGACCTGAAGCACTGGATAAAGGTAACTTTGTTCTGGCAGGTATCACTACTGAACAGGTTCTCCAGGCTGTTGATACAGCGGTTGAAATGAACAAAAATGGCGACTGGGGCATCCCTGTGCCAGACTATGTGGAAGAAAATGTATCTACAAAAGTTATCAAACTTATCCAGAGCTACACCGGCGTTGTAAACAAAATGGTGTGGAGAAAATATTAATATAACACACGTAGGGGCGATTCACGAATCGCCCGATAAATAAAAACCCCAAGGAAAAACAGACTTTGAAAAAACGAATTTTAGTTATCAGCCAGCATTTTTGGCCGGAAAATTTCCGAATCAGCGATATTGCCACAGGCTTTGTGGAAAACGACATTGAAGTGGATGTGCTGTGCGGCATACCAAACTATCCAAACGGCATTATGCCAGAGGGTTATGGTTGGTTCAAAAATAAAAAACAGGATTTTAACGGGGTAAAGGTTTACCGCTCGTGGGAAATCCTGCGTAAAGGCAACACCAGTTTAAGAATTTTCTTAAACTACATCTCCTATCCATTCTTTGCATCCTTCAAGGTTCTTTCATTCTTGGGCAAAAAATATGACGCGGTGTTCTGTTATGAGACCAGCCCGGTTTATATGATTTTCCCGGCAATAGTTTATTCCAAACTCAAAAAGGTGCCACTCACTACATACGTGTTGGACCTGTGGCCAGAAAATCTGTATTCTGTACTGAAAATCCAGAACAAGTTTCTCCGCGGCGTTGTAAAATCTACCAGTCATTGGCATTACAGACGATGTGATAAGCTTATCGCTATGTCACCCTCACTTAATGATACCCTGGTGAAAATTACAGGTAAAGCACCTGAAAAGATAGCTACAATTCCACAGTACTGTGAAAAATTCTACGAGCAGGATATTCACAATACTGAACTGGAAGAAAAATATAAAGATTATTTCAAAATTGTTTATGCCGGAAATATCAGCCCTGCCCAGAATGTGGAAGTTGCTGTTGATGCAGCACTGCTGCTGAAAAAAGACGGTATAAAAGATATAAAATTTATTATTGTAGGTGACGGTATGTCTAAAAAAGATATCGAAGCCTATGTGGAAAAACAGGGTGTAGGGGAATATTTTGATTTCCTTGGCTCCAAACCTGTTACAGATATGCCTATGTACCACACATTGGCAGATGCGCTTTTTGCACCACTGGCAAAAAGTGATGACCTGGGCCTTACAATTCCCGCCAAAGTTACCAGCTATATGGCAGGCGGCAAACCTGTACTGACCTGCATTGACGGCGAAGGCAGTTTTGTTATCGAAAAGGCAAAGGCTGGCCTTACAGCTCCAAGCGGTGACAGTAAATCCCTTTATGAAAATATTGTAAAGCTTTACAGTATGCCAAAAACTGAAAGGGAAGAAATGGGCGCAAATGCCCGTAACTATCACTTTGAATATCATTCCCGTGACAAAGTGCTGAAAGACCTTATAAACTTTATTCTTGATTAATGGAGGGGAATCTCTTGAAAATTCTTGTTATAATCCCTTGTTACAACGAGCAGGAAAGTATAGAGCGAGTGGTGGCAAACCTGAAAGAGCAGGCTCCATTTGCTGATTATCTTATAGTTAATGACTGTTCACGCGACAATACCGAAAAAATTCTCTGCGCCAATGGTATGAACTACATCAATAACCCTATCAATCTGGGCATTGGCGGCGGCGTGCAGGCAGGTTATCTGTACGCAAAACAGAATGGATATGACATTGCAGTACAGATGGACGGCGACGGCCAGCACGACCCACGCTATCTTGCAAAGGTGTGCCAGCCGGTTATAGATGGTGAAATCGATATGGCTATAGGCAGCCGTTTTATTGAAAAAGAGGGCTTCCAGTCTTCATTTATGCGCAGACTGGGCATCAATATTATTTCACTGCTTATCAAAATCCTTTCTGGCAAAAAAGTGTACGATGTAACCAGCGGTTACCGTGCCTGCAACAGAGAGCTTATCGAATTTTTTGCAGATAACTATGCTGATGACTATCCGGAACCAGAAGCAATTATGTCCTGCGTTCTCAACGGCTACAGAGTTGGCGAAGTTCCTGTAATTATGGAAGAACGCCAGGGTGGTGTTTCATCCATACGCAGTCTGAAAAGCGCATATTATATGATTAAAGTATGTCTTGCCCTGGTGGTAGACAGAATTTCAACAAAAAGAAAGGCAGGTAAAAACTGATGTTCCAATGGCATGATAACGACCTGCGGATTCTTTTGATTCTTGGTGCAATCGCACTGTTTGGTATGATTGTTTATCTTATCAAACACAAAAAAATCGAGGTTAAATATTCAATTATCTGGCTGGCATTTTCAGCGACAATGATACTTTTTGCTGTTTTTCCATACCTTGTACTTGTACTTGGTGATATATCAGGTGTGGCAAATCCGGTAAACTTTATATTTATGACACTTTTTGTGTTCATACTGCTTATTCTTCTGTCTGTTTCAGCAGTAATATCTGGCTTCTCCACAAAAATCAAGCGTCTTGCCCAGGCAAATGCCCTGCTGGAAAAACGTGTGAGAGAACTGGAAAAGGAATTTGAAAACAAAGGTGAATAAACCTTTTATCAAGGAGTAAAAATGCTGTTTAATTCAGTTAGTTTTTTAATATTTTTTCCTGTAGTGGTTTTAGGGTATTTTGCCATTCCGGAAAAATTAAAAAATTATTGGCTGCTTATTGCCAGTTATTATTTCTATATGTCATGGCAGCCGGTTTATGCTCTGTTGATTCTTTTCAGCACAGTAACCACATATTACTGTGCTGTTTTTATTGACAAGGCTAAAACCCAAAAACAGAAAAAACTGTTCCTGGCGTCAAATATTGTTGTGAACATAGCAATTCTTTGCTATTTCAAATATTTTAATTTTATTGTGGAATCACTTTTGGCTGTGTTCCCTAACCTTTCAATTGCACCTAACAACAATCTTTTGGCGGTTGTAGGTATTTCGTTCTATACATTTCAGTCACTGGGGTATTCAATTGATGTATATCGCGGCGAAGTGGAAAAAGCAAAAGATTTTCTCACCTACGCGCTGTTCGTCAGCTTCTTCCCGCAGTTGGTGGCAGGGCCTATTGAAAGAAGCAAAAATTTGTTGCCACAGCTTTATAAAAGCAATAAATTTGACTATAACCGTGTAACAGATGGACTTGTGCTGATGGGCTGGGGTTTTTTCAAAAAGCTGGTTATTTCAGATGGCGCGGCCCTTATTGTAAATGCGGTTTACAATGATGTTACAAAGTTTACAGGGATACAGTTGATTATGGCTACAGTGCTGTTTGCATTTCAAATTTACTGTGACTTTTCCGGCTATTCCGATATTGCCATCGGTGCAGCCAACGTCATTGGCTTTAAATTGATGCGAAACTTTAATCACCCATATTTCTCACAGAACGTTACACAGTTCTGGCGCAACTGGCATATTTCACTGTCCACCTGGTTTATGGACTACATCTATATTCCGCTGGGTGGTTCCCGCAAAGGCAGAATCCGCACATATGTAAACCTGTTTATCACGTTTATGGTCAGTGGTCTTTGGCACGGTGCTTCCTGGAACTTTGTTATCTGGGGCGCAATCAATGGTGCGTACAACGTTATACACCGTATACTGTTCGGTAAAAGGGAACAGCGACGCCGTCAGCGCATAAAAGAAGGCAAACCGGTGCCTAAAACAAACCCTGCTGTTGCAGTGGCAAAGGCGGTCGGTACATTTGTACTTATAGACTTTACATGGGTTTTCTTCCGCGCCAATACAATGGCCGATGCTATGTATGTATTACAGAATCTGTTTACAGATTTTTCACTGATTTTCACATCAGGCTACTTTGTACAGATGATGGAAAAAATTGGTTTCTACACTAACAACGGAATAGCAATATTCTGTTGCATACTGTTTATGTTTGCAGTAGAACTGTGGGAAGGTAAATCCACACTGGTGGAACGTATAAACAAAAGCAAATGGTTTGTCCGCTGGGCTTTTTATTACACAATTATCATACTGATAATCTTCTTTGGTTATTTCGGCCAGAGTCAGTTTATCTATTTCCAGTTTTAAGGAGGACAGACTATGCTTAAATTAATTGGCAGACTGCTGCTTTTTCTCCCGATTTTTCTGGGAATGATGTTTGTGTCCTACCGTGTTGACCCATCTGGGTTGTTCTGGGGTGCCGGTTTTGAACGTATGGTATGCGACTATATGCTACAGGGCCAATATGTAGATGGTTATCAGCAACTTGACGGCCGAGAGCTGAACGAAATCTATGCTCGCGAATGTGAAAAGGCACCACAGATATTGGTAAACGGTTCATCACGAACATTGCAGATAGATTCTTCATTTGCAGACGGGAAAACACTTTACAACGCTGCAAATGTAGGCGCTGATGTATATGACTTTTTCAACAGTTACTATATATTTGCCAAAGAGAGCAAAGAGCCAGAAATTTTTGTTATGGGTATTGACCCATGGATTTTCAATGATGGCAAAGAAAACATAGACGAACGTAGCAATAAAGAAATGTTCAACGAATTTCTTGTTGAAATAATGGACTATGAATCGACTGAATACACACCTGAAAATCCAATGGAAAAATATAAAGCTTTGCTGGACCCAAGTTATTTCCAGGCCAGCGTGGACACTTATTTCAGAAACCAGAATACAGAAAATCAACCTGAGATTGTGCCTATGGAAGAGGTGTACAATAATAAAGATATTGTAAAATCTCCTGATGGATCTATTGTGTATGACCTGAATTTTCGTACACGCCCGCAGGAAACTGCTGACGGGGACGCTCTTACTGCATCGGTAAACGACTTGTTGAGAATGACAGACTATGATCAGTTGGACCCTTACTACACACAGCTTTTTGAGGATTTTATAGAATATTTACAGCAAAAAGATATAAAAATTATATTTTTTCTGCCGTCTTTTCACCACTATATTTATTGGGCGGCCCAGGCAGATATGGGTAAATATCATTGTCTGTTCAAGGTGGAAGACTATATAAAATCAACAGGCGACAAATACGGCATACCGGTGTACGGTTCATATGACCCAGATGCAGTAGGCCTGACAAACAAAGACTTTATGGATGGCTATCATATGCGATATGAATCGCTGAAAAAAGTGTTGCCAACCATCGAATAAAAGGAGAAAATATATGCCACAGATTATTGTAAAAGGTGTTTCTGCACAGGAAACAAAATCCCTTGCTATCAACACAGCTGCAAAGCTGGGCGAAATCGTAGACTGTCCTGCAGACTGGTTTGTGTTTGACCACCAGGAATCAAAATTCTTTGATTTTTCCGGTGAAATCAAACATTGGCCTGTTGTGCAGGTGTGGTGGTTCGCTCGCCCACAGGAAGTGCAGGATGCAGTTGCAAAATTGTTGAATGATTATTTCGTAAGCCTGGGTTATCCTGGCAGCCAGATTTCTTTCCACATCTTTGAATATGAGTCATATTACGAAGAAGGAAATAATTTTGCATAATAATATACCGCTTTTTGCTATGGCAAAAGGCGGTATTTTTTATAAATTATTCACAAAGTATTCACTTTTTTGTTTTATTATGGTTTCATACTAAACTTTTGGAGAGAAGGTAAAAGATGAGAAAAATAATTTCCATCGTATTGTCGCTTGCGTTTTTTACAGCTGTATTTACTGCCTGCAGCCCTCTTCAAACATCTGAAGAAGGCCAGGTAGAAATTACAGGTATAACTCTGTCGGATGACGGAATACTTGTAGGCGGCAGCAGTGCGTCGACAGACACATCGTCTGCGGTATATGTTTCAAAGGATATTGTTTTTTACCTGGAAGACCAGGGGGCAGATTATGGCGAGGGTGAAACAGACGAGCAGCACAGCCAGGCAGAGGCTGACCGACATACAGTTATCAATATTACACGGCCGGGCAACTATATGGTCAGTGGCAGTATTTCTCGCGGCCAGATAGCAGTAAACCTGGGAGAAACTGCAAAAAAAGACCCGGATGCAGTGGTTAACATTATACTCAATGACACAGAGATTACCTGCACAGTTGCCCCTGCAATTATTTGCTATTCTGCATACGAATGTGGTGACGATAATCCAGATATGGCTACAAAAGATGTTGATACATCTGGTGCAGGTTTTAATATTACCCTGGCTGACGAAAGTGTAAACATCATAAATGGCAGTCATGTTGCCAAAATTTACAAACCGGGTACTGAAGACAAACTTCATAAATATGATGCAGCCATAGAATCACTGGTATCAATGAACATCAACAGTGAAAATGGTTTTTTAAATCTTGTTTCTGATAACGAAGGCATTGAAACCAAGATGCATATGACCATAAATGGCGGTACGCTGAATATTAAGTCTGCAGACGATGCACTGAACGCAGGCGAAGATGGCGTCAGCGTTATCACAGTCAACAATGGTACAGTATGGGCAGACAGCAATAAAGGCGTAGAAGGCGACGGTATAGACTCCAACGGCTGGCTGGTTATCAATGGCGGTACTGTATATGCATTTGGCAATTCAGACAGCATGGACAGCGGTCTGGACAGTGATATGGGCATTTACATCAATGGTGGCACAGTGCTGGCTACAGGCAATATGTATGATGAGATTTCAAAAGAAAGCACACAGAATTTTGCTGTGTTCAGTTTTGCACAACCAGTTGGATATGACGAATCTGTAATATTAAAATCACTTAATGATAATTCCCTTACACTTTTGCGTGGAACTGCAAAGGGCAGTATAATAGTTTATTCATCACCTCAACTTGCCGAGGGAGATTATGAACTGTATTTTGCAGATGGTTACACCGGTGGTGGAGAGGTTGGCGTGTTTACTGGTATATCCAACCTTTTAGGTGAAGTGCAGCTTGCCCACAGTGGTATGGCCGGTGGCTTTGGTGGCAGACAGCCAATGGATAATTTCAAAGACATACCTTTCGATGGACAATGGCTGGACAGACCTATACCAGGCCGAGGTGCACCGCCTCAGGATTTTGGCGGTCAGAAACCACAGTTCGGCATTGAAAAAATACATCCGGACGGACCAGAAAATCATAAATTCAACCCTGAAGATTTCAGTTCTTCACAGCCCCCGGCTTTTCAAGGAGATAAAGCATCGGCTGCACAGCCTGTATTCACAATTGTAAAAGGCGGCAATAACTTCAGTGGTATAGCAGAATATACTGCTGAATAAAACAATTACAATAGCCCGGCAGTGAACTCTGCCGGGCTGGTTTTTACAAAAAAGAATGAAAAATATAATAAATTATACTATTCAGAAACAATATGTGATATAATATAAAATTAGAAAAGTATACGATTTTATCAGGGGGCAGACTATGGCTTTTATTGAATTCAAAGATGTATGCAAAACATATCAGATGGGCGAAGTTGAAATCAAAGCCCTTGACAATATAAATTTTCAGATTGACCAGGGTGAATTTGTTGTAATCCTTGGTGCTTCCGGCGCAGGTAAAACAACAATTCTTAACCTTTTGGGCGGGATGGACACCATCAGCAGCGGTACAGTTATGGTTGACGGAAGGGATATTTCCCACTCCAACGACAAGGAACTTACAGACTATCGCCGCCACGACATCGGCTTTGTGTTCCAGTTTTATAATCTGGTGCAGAATCTTACAGCTCTGGAAAATGTGGAACTTGCCCGCCAGATATGCAAAAACCCTCTTGACGGCAGGGAAGTGCTCAGTCTTGTAGGACTTGAAAACAGACAGAATAACTTTCCGTCACAGCTTTCAGGTGGTGAACAGCAGCGTGTAGCCATTGCCCGTGCCGTTGCAAAAAACCCTAAACTTCTGCTGTGTGATGAACCTACAGGTGCCCTGGACTATGTAACAGGCAAACAGGTTCTTAAAGTTCTGCAGGATATGTCTGTTCAGCGCAAAATGACGGTGGTTATGATTACACATAACGCCGCTCTGGCCGATATGGGCCAGAAGATCATCCGTGTCCGCAGTGGTAAAATTGAAAGTATTACCATCAACCCTAACCCTAAAAATGTGGAGGATATAGAGTACTGATGTTCCATAAAGACACTTTCCGTCTTATCAGAAAAACCGCCAAGCGTTTTGTTACTATTGTTCTCATTGTACTTATCGGTGTGGCTTTTATGGTTGGTCTGATGAGCAGTTCACCTACAATGCGCAGAAGTGTGGATGTATATTTTGACAACACCAATTTTATGGATGTCCAGCTGTTCTCATCCTATGGCTTTGACAATCGTGATATCGTTGCCTTGCGAAAATCTCCACAGACAGACAGCGTATATCCTACACGTTTTGTTGATACATATGTTTCGGTAAATGACCGCCCTGTTGTTACCCGCGTGCAGGAATGCAACAGTTATGTTAACAGAATTGTGTTGGTGGAAGGCCGTATGCCACAGAAATCAGGCGAAGCCCTGGCCCTTGGCTCATCTTCCTTTGCCAGCGTATACTCCATTGGAGATACAGTAAAGGTGTATCTTGAAGACGATGATATTTCTGAAACTCTTGCGCATACAGAGTTTGAAATCGTAGGTATAGCCAAATCCCCACAGTATATGGCGTCCAGCAGGGAAACATCCACCCTGAATAACCTTACTCTTGATACCGTTATTTTTGTGGACGACAGTGAATTTCTTACAGATTACTATACATCTGTCTACCTCACTTTGAAAGGTGCGGCGGCATATCAGTCATTTACGCAGGAATATAAAGACTTTGTGTCAAATTCCCTTGATGAATTGAACAGCGTGATAAAATCACAGCAGACAGTCCGCCGAGATGAAACTATTGAAGAGGTAACAAAAGAAATAGAAGATGGCGAAAAGGAGGTGGAAGAAGAAATCTCCAAAGCTCAAAAAGAAATTGATGATGGCAGGCAGGAACTGGAAGATGCATATATCCAGATTCTTGTGGCAGAAGCACAGATTGAAAGCAGTGAAAAACAACTGGCTGAAGGCGAAAAAGAACTCATTGCCGGTGAAAAAGAACTGGCAGATGGTGAAAAACAAATCAATGATGCTAAAAAACAGATTGAAGACGAAACAGATATGCCATTTGAAGAAGCATCTGCCACAATTCAGTCAGCCTATGGTATATATGTACTTGCAGAAAGACTTACATCTGAAGAAAGCAATGCCACAGTGAAAGAAAACCTGGAAGCCAGAAAAGCAGAAAGAGATGCGCTCAGATCAGAAAATACCTCCCTTACAGCAGAAAATTTGTCCCTTACAATGACAAATAATAATCTCACAGATGAAAACAACTCTCTTACTGCTGAAAACAGCACATTAACTGCTGAAAACCTGGCACTGGAAGAAACCAATAAACAGCTTGAGGCTGATGGCGAAACAGACCGGATTGCAGCCAATAAAATCAAAATTGCAGAAAATTCTGCCCGTATAGCTGAAAATACCCTTAAAATCAGTTTGAATCAGCAGGAAATTACTGCAAACAATACAAAAAAAGAAGCCAACAGCAAAAAAATGGCAGAAAACAACGAAGAAATTGACCGTCTTGACGAAGAAATTTCCAGCCTGGAATCTATCAGTGGTTTTATGGGCAATGCTATTCTTGCCGAAATCCCCGAAGCCATTGACGAAATGTTTGGCGGTGATGTAAAAAAAGCCTATGATGGTGTTATACAGCTTGAAGCGGCAGAAGATGAAATCAATGCTGCAAAAAAACAACTGGAATCCGGCCGCCAGGAGATAGAAGCAGGCAAACAGCAGCTGGCTGACGCAAAAAAACAGCTGACTGATGGTCGTGTTGAATACGAAAAAGGTAAAAAAGAATTGGAAGATGGCCAGAAAGAACTGGACGAAAAGCGGGAAGAAGCCCGTATTGAATTGGCAAAGGCGCGCCAGGAACTGGCAGAACTGCCGGATGCTGAATGGATGGTGCTGGACAGAGACTCCCACTATTCTACCTATATGTTCGAAAACAACTCTGACCAGATGGCAAAAATCGGATATGTATTCCCGATATTGTTCTTCCTCGTTGCGGCCCTTGTTTGTATGACAACTATGAAGCGTCTTGTTGACGAAGAACGCTCACAGATAGGTGTATTCTCAGCTCTGGGTTTTTCAAAAAATAAAATCGCAAGCAAGTATGTGATTTATGCCCTTACAGCCAGCCTTTTTGGCAGTGTAATCGCAATACCTGTGGGTATGGCGATTTTCCCTACAGTTATATATTTCTGCTGGCGTCTTATGTATGACCTGCCGGATATGGTTCTTACCATGCCGCTGTATATTGCTGTTCTGGGGGTGTGTTCTTTCACTCTGCTTATGATCGCAGTTACATACACAGTTGCAAAAACTGTATTGAAAGAAAATCCAAGCCGGCTTATGCGCCCTAAAGCGCCACGAAATGCAAAAAAGGTGTTCCTGGAAAATATTCCGTTTATATGGCAGAAAATGTCATTTACCTCCAAGGTTACTGCCCGTAATATTATCCGCTACAAGTCCCGTTTCTTTATGACTGTTATCGGTGTGGCAGGCTGTACCAGCCTGTTGGTGCTGGGATTTGCTCTTAAAGGTTCAATTTCACAGGTTGTTTCTATTCAGTATGGAGATATTGTCACTTATGACACCACCATAACCCTTGAAGACAAGGATTATATGCAGGATGTTCTGGACCGCCTTGATGACGATGAAGATGTTCAGCTTGCAGTACCGTTTATGACATATTCATCCCTTGCCTATATGGACGAGGAAGACAAGGCTATCCAGGTTTATGTTATGGATGAAAAAGATGTCCGCGATGCCTTTGATTTGCGCCAGCGCAAAGACCATGAACCGCTGAATCTGAAAAAAGGTGCTGTAATAAGCGAAAAATTCTCCAAGCTGTATGATATAGCTGTGGGGGATGAAATTGTTATAGAATCCTCCAACGGCATCAAAAAAGCTGTGGAAATCAGCGGAATATGTGAAATGTATACCCAGCATTATCTGTTTATCAGCGAAGATATGTACCAGGATACATTTGAAGAAACTGTGGCATACGATAATATTGCCGTAACAAACACAGATGGTGCAGATATAAGCTCACGGTATGAAAATATCAAAGGTGTGGATTCTGTCAGCGATTTCACCGCGATGAAAGCCACATTCAACAATATGTTCGGCTCTCTTGATATTATCATTGTGGTAATTATCCTTGCGGCAGGCTCTCTTGCTCTGGTGGTAATTATGAACCTTACAGAGGTAAATATCTCTGAACGTATCAGAGAAATTGCCACACTCAAGGTTCTTGGTTTTAACAACAGCGAAGTATACTCATATATTTTCAAAGAAGTATTTGTACTGTCACTTATAGGCATTCTTGTGGGCTTGCCGTTTGGCAGGTTGGAACTGATATTTGTAATGGATATAATAGATATGGAAATGGTTATGTTCCCTACCTTGGTACAGCCGTCCAGCTATCTGTTCGCGTTCCTTATCACTCTTACATTTACAGTTCTTGTAATCCTGCTTATGCGCAAAACCCTGCGTAATGTGCAGATGGTAGAATCCCTCAAGTCTGTAGAATAGAAATTAAAAGGAGTAGCAACAGCTACTCCTTTTTTTGTTGTTATTTTTCAAGTTCTGCTTTTATTATACCATTGTATTTAAGTATTTTAAATCCATCATAAACAGCCAGTAGAGTAAAAAGTCCGTGAATGTCTGCCACAAAACCAATATCAAAACCACCGTTGCTACCTATAACTGCCAATGCTTTTACACCATAGTAAATTAATGGAGTAAGTGTGGCCAGCAAAGCATAAGTGCTGTGCTTTGAAATCGTATTATCTATAAGCCGTCCCTGGCTTGTATCAGTCAGAGAAATCAGCAGTAATTTACCCCAGCGGTCAATTATAATACCCAGCACCACACAATATATTGCAACTGCTATAAAATGCGGCTGGTAAAATAAAATCCTTATTACATCAAACAGATTACTGCCATTTGCGGTTTTAAATGCCACATCCCACATCAGTATCAGCAATGGTACAGTCCATATTTTGTATCCTTTTGCCAGGCGCTGCATATGCAGTTTTATTGTTGATCTGTCCATAGCTTAAAACTCCGTATATTCACCAAGGTGGAATGAATACAGTATGCATTTCACTTTATCTGTGCCAAACAGTTGTCTTGCACCTTGTCGGTACATTTCCAGCTGCTTTGTATAGCGGCTTTTTAACTGTGTCATACTGTGTACAAAGTCAGTTTTATAGTCAATGATGGTGATTTTGTCCCCGTTTTGCAGTACACAGTCCATTACACCCTGCACCAGAATTTCGTCTTTGTCATACGTACTGTCCTGCATGATTTCACCGGCATTGTATGGCACCAGAAAGTCTTTTTCGGTATAAACTGTTTCACTGTTGATAATCATATTTGCCACATCGCTGAAAAGGAATTTTTCTATGGCAGGTATGTTAAGCAGCTTTGAGTCAACCTTGCCCTCTGCTTCCAGTCGGTTGATTTCATTTTCCAGGTTTGTTCTTGCCAGCAGTATGTCAGCGTGCTGTGCAAACAGGTGCATTGCAGTGCCTTTTTCGGCCGCTGTGGCTTTGCCGTCCTTTATAAAGTCAGGCTTTGCCAAAGTGATAAATGCAGATTTTGCTATATCACTTACAGACATTTTTATAGGCAGAACAGTTCTTGCAATATGTGGATATACAAAATTCAGGTTTTCCATAATCTTTGCAGTATCGGCACAGATTTTTTCTGTATTCTCCACAGTTTCTGTCTCGGTTGATTCTGGCCGTGCTTCATCAGCAGACAGATTGATTTCTATACACTGTGGTATGTTTTTATCTTCGGCGCCGTAGGAAAACATATTGCTTACAGCAGGGTGATGGCTGAAGGCTGAAATAACCCAATGCATAGGTGTTACAGCACTGCGCAGCGCTGCAGGGTGTGGTTTGTCTGCGGTGCAGGCCACAGCCTTTGCAATGGCTGTCTGAGAGAAACTTCGGTTATATTCACCGGACAGCACCAGCAGATTTTTGCTTCGTGTAAATGCTACGTACAGCAGGCGCATTTCTTCGCTGGACATATTGTCATCAATTCTGTCCTTGATAGCCCGTATATTCATTGTGGAATGGTTATAACCAAAGTTATGGTTGGCATACATACCAATACCCAGGGTGGTGTCCAGCATCAGTCGTTTTGCCTTGTCCTGCTTGTTGAACTTTGTTGTCAGCCCTGTTACAAACACGACTGGGAATTCCAGCCCTTTTGATGTGTGCATTGTCATAACAGCTATTGCATCTTCGCTCTGCATACCCTCGCTGCTGCCGCCTTTGCCGGTCTGGATATACATATCTGTCCATCGCAGGAAAGCCGCCAGGTCGCTTGGGTGTGTTTTGGCCCAGTTACGGGCAAAG
The DNA here is from genome assembly GCA_017555565.1 of Oscillospiraceae bacterium. GTDB lineage: Bacteria > Bacillota > Clostridia > Oscillospirales > Ruminococcaceae > RGIG3102. The sequence goes on along the minus strand of JAFZGF010000037.1, from coordinate 50,997 downwards.
TCAATAAACCAGCGTATGTTCTCTTTCTTTTCACTGCCATCAGCGGCAAATGCCAGGCGTTGGTAGTAACCGGTTTTTTTGCAGATATAGTCTATCAGTTTATCGGCAGAATATACCCCTGCCATATATCGAAAATCTTTCAGCAGTTCTAAAAGTTTTACGGCTTTGGGGTTATCTGAAACAGCCAGAGCTTTGTACAGATTTGTCTGACTGCTGTTTGCCCTGATTTTCAATATTTCGTCAAGGCTGAAAGAGAATATATCGCCGAACATTGTGGCAGTGAGATAAACTTCCTGCATTGGATTAGAAATAACACGCATCAGATTGATGATACTCTGTACTTCCTGCTTGTTTAATATCAGTTCATCATCACGGATAAAGGCTTCAAAACCCAGCTTTTCAAGGGCGGATTTATACTCGTTGAAATGCTTTGTGTTTCGCATCAATATACAGAAATCACCGCTTTTTACAGGGCGCATTGCACCGTTGTCGTTTATCTGATAGCCTTCCTTTATCATTCGGCTGATTTCATGGGCAGTATTTTCGGCTTCGTTTTCGTTGTACAGTTTCAGCACCACACCGGTGGAAAAGTCATTTTCTTTCAGCGTCATCAGTTTTTCGCTGTCGTCATATTCCACGCCGCCTACCAGCCTGCTCATCAGGTTCGCAAAAATATAGTTTACGCCCTGGATAACTGTATAGCTGCTGCGGAAATTATGTGGCAGGAAAATTGTACTGCCTACGGTTTCGTCATCAAGGCCGATTTGCCTTTTTGCCAGAAAAATATCCGGGCTGGCTTTTCTGAAACCGTATATACTCTGTTTGACGTCACCCACAACATAAAGGTTTGCCTGGTTATCCCTGGCTATCATTGTAAATATGGCGTCCTGCACATAGCTGGTATCCTGGAATTCATCTTCCATAATGTATTCGTAGTTTTCTCGCAGGGAAAGAGCCAGCGGGGTAGGACTGCCGTCTTCGTTTTGCAACAGCTGCAATGCAAAATGTTCAAAGTCGGAAAATTCGTATGTTTTTCGTTCTTTTTTGATTTCTAGCAATACTTTCTGATATTCAAGGTATACATCGAAAAGTATATTTACATATTTTGCAGTCTGTTCAATATCAGCGCAGTAGGCTTCATCGTCAAGATATTCAATGATTTCGGTCATTTTACCCACTGTTTTGTCAAATTCCTTGTAGACATTGTCCTTGATAGCCTTGCTTTCATCGCAGGCAGGTTTAGCCCTGCCCAGCTTTGGCAGGCCGGAATCCATCAACTTTTTAAGTGTAGTTACATCATTTGTATTGGCGGTGGCAGATATTGCTGCCCCATAGTTTTTAACAGCGGCAATGCCGTCATCATAACCGGTGAAATCACTGTTCTGATATATACTGTCCATACGCTGTGCCAGGTATACCAGATAGTCGGCCTGCAGTTTCAGGCTGTCTGTCAGCTGTTTATAACCCGCAGTCAGGTTCATAACTGTGCTTTCACCGTAGCTTTTAGCCATCAGTTGTGCATTTTTGGCAGGGTGAGGCAGGGCAGAAAAGAAATAGTCCATCTGTCTTAAAAAATCTCTTATCTGTGCATCGCTGCTGCTTTTACCATAAAAAGATACCAGCTCTTTGAATTCAGCCTTGCTGTAACCGTAATTCATAGCCTTATCGATGGCAAGGGAATGCAGCATATTGCTCTGCGCATCATCACATATGGTAAAATCGGGGCTGATATCAAGACTTTGGAAATTTTCCCTCACCAGCTTTATACAAAATGCGTGAATTGTAGAAATATCCGCTTTCTGCAATGCTACCTTCTGCATCTTTATATAATTGTTGGTTGGGTTTTCCTTAATTTTTTCATTTATGCCTTTTTCTATTCGCTTTTTGAATTCTGCGGCAGATGCGTTGGAAAAGGTAACAATCAGCATCTTTTCAGCTGAAACAGGATTTTCTTCATCCAACAGCAGATTCAGCGCTCTTGCCACCAGCACAGTGGTTTTGCCACTGCCTGCAGCGGCGCTCAGCACGGTCAGTCTGTCAGCCGGCTGTATAGCTTTCAGCTGTTGGTCTGTCCATTTTGGTGCCATCAGTTTTCCTCCCGTTCCATTTTAGAAAATTCGTTTTTGACCATAGGTCGCTTTTTGTCTGTGTTCTGGCATATAGCCTTGAACTGGCAGTATCGGCAAGGCAGGCTGCCTTCAGCTGTTTCCAGCGGCATACTGTCAAATTTGCCAGAGTATATTTCTCCTGCCATTGCTTTCAAATTGTCTTTTACAAATTCAAGTATTACTTCAAAGCCTTTTTCGCTTACTATCTTGCTGTCTTTGCCAGGTTTCAGCTTTTCATCACCGCTTATAATACCGAAGCGTCCGTCCTGCTTGGTGTCAAATGCGGCGCTGATTTCAGGGTTGGACAACGCCATACCCACGGCGGTGTACAGTTTTTCATCATCTTTGTCAAATTTGAACTGTGCATCAGATGGCTGATAAACCACAGCACCTGCTGCCAGGTCTTTTTTATTTTTGCCAAAATCTGCCTGCAGCAGGGCATTCATATACAGCAGCAACTGGCTGGACAGCCCGTTGTATATTTCATCCAGGTCGAATTTCTGCCTGCCTGTTTTATAGTCTACAATACGCAGATAATCTTTTTCCTGGCCGCGATATACGTCTACACGGTCCCGCACACCGATAACGTTTATTGTTTTGCCGTTATCAGCATTCACTCGCAGTGGAGGTACTCTGCCGCCCATACCAATTTTTTCTTCAAAAGCTATAGGGCGGAAAAGGCTTTCTTTCTGTTCTGTGTGAATATATGCCAGCAATTGTGTGGCGTTTTCCTTCATATTTTCATACTGTGCAGTAAACTTTACATCATCGTAAACCTGCGGTGGATAATTTTCTTTCAGGAATTTGTCCACAGCCCCGTCTATCTGGGCAGATATTTCATCCCAGCTGGTGCTATAATAGTTTTCACCGTATTTTTCCATAACTGTCTGTGCTATAAAGTGCAGATAGTCACCCGCAATCCTTGCAGAAAATTCGGCTTTTTCCAATGGCTTGATTTTCAGTATTCTCTGGATAAAATACATAAATGCGCAGTTGGCAAAATTTTGTATATGTGTTGGAGACACAGTAATGAAATCTCCCAACACATTTTCAAGGAATTCCAGATCTTTAATTTCAAATATCCTGTTTGAAATATATTTTATATCCGCGCCGATTTCACCCAGCAGTTCTTTGTAGCTTTCTCTGTTTGAATTTGTAGCTTGCCGGCTTACAAAATCGGTGAAAAATTCTTTTGTCACAGCATAATCTTCCAGGGAAAGCCGCCGTGGTTTTAAATTCAGCCGTGAAGCCAACAGTTCCACCTGAGCACTCAACAGTTGCTTTGTGTCAATGTTTTTCTTCGGACAGGATATAAACAGATATTCCTCAGGGCTTGTCAGTGCTTTGTAGTAATAAAGGTTTTCAAAACTGAACAGATTTTCAAAGTTGTTTTTCAGCGGATAGTTGTTCTCTTTCAGATATTCTCTGTCAAATGTGGAAATCAGTCCGCTTTCGCTTACAAGAGCAGGGAAAATATCCTGGGCGGCCCCCAGAATAAACACAGCTTTTACGCTGTCCAGCTTCATACGTTTAGGGTCTGTCAAAATAACGCAGTCCTGGGTCTGTGGGGCGAATCCTATTTCCACACCTTCTACTATAAGGGTGAACAGCGTCTGAATATCGCTTGCTTTCATTACATCAGTACCGATGATGCTATACAGCTGGTCCATACATTCTATAGCTGTTTCCCACTGGCGTACCAGCAGCTGTCTGTCATCTTCGGACTGCAGACTGTTTATAATGCCCATCAGCTTTTCGTCACTGCCCAGAGCAATCATTATTTCATAGCATTTTTTCAGCAGGTTTTCTGCCACATCCTGCTGTCCGTTGTTGACTGCAGAAAAAATCTCCCACAGTTCACAGCGTATAATATCTATCTGCGCAACGATTTCTTTTTCGCTTTCTTCAATTTCAGGCTTCAGCCCTGCTGGGGAAAGCATAAATGGCTGACTTAAATCAAAATCATAGTCCTGCCATACATACAGATAGTTTTCCAGGCTGGATATAGTATCGTCATCATAATTTGTCAGTCCGGTTTTCAGCAGGGAAAGTATGTTCTCGCCGTTCAACCCGTCAGACATAATGTTCAGAATACTTTTTACCAGCACAACCGGTGCGCAGGAAGAAATGATTCTGTTTGTGTCAATAAAATAAGGTATGGCCGCAAGGGCAAAACTTTCCTGCAGCTGATGTTCGTATTTGTCCAGCTGTGGGCAGACTACTGCAATATCGTTATAGCTGTATCCTTGCTGTATCAGTTGATTGATTTTTGCCACAGCAAAGGTCACTTCGCTGTGCTGATTTTCAAATTCAGTAACAAAAACGTGGCTGTTTTCACTGTTGTCTGCAACTTCACCCAGCAGAAATTCATCCACAGCGGCTATATCGCAGTTTTTGAAACGGTGGCTGTCTGTCAGCACCACAGGTGGCAGTATATCAATATCCAGTTTTTTTGCTGTTCTAATAATCTGGCCAGCGGTATTCTGAACAAAGGAGAAATTACCGGTGCCGTTTGTTGTGTCATACAGACTGTCGCAGGTCAGGGCGATGGATACCTCTTTTGCCAATGACAGCATACGGGCGATAATCTGCAACTGCCCATAGCTGAAACTTTCAAAGCTGTCTATAAATATGTGTGTGTCGTGGGTGTAGCTGTGTGGCAGTACCTCTGCCAGTTTTTCCAGCAGGTCTTCTTCGTCACAGAATTTATCTCCCATCAGTCCACAGTATTCGGCATAAATCAGCGCCAGTTCTTTCAGCTTGGCACTTTTGGCAGGGGCGTTCTGTGCCAGAGAGTAAAATACTTCTCCGGAAATACCGCTTCGTTTCAAATCGTCAAAGGTGGAGGCAAGGTTAAAGCTGAAACCGAAATTATTGCTTTGCTTTGAATATATATCCAGCTGTTTTTTCACATTGTCCACAGCGCGGCGAGCCAGCACCGCTTTGCCTGCTTCGGTCAGCGGTGTGGTTACAAGACGGATATGATTGGTGTTCACATCTCTCATCAGGCTGGTGAAGCTGAAAACTTCCACCAGATTGGACTGTGTATTATCCAGAGATGAAAAAATCATTGCTTCTGCTGTTTTGGAAAACTGTTCAGGTATCAGCAACAGGCATTTTTCACCCTGCTGTGCCAGATGTACTATTCTGTCGCAGATATATCGGCTTTTGCCGGTACCGGCTGTGCCTATAATAAATTTCAGCATAATTACCTCTAAAAAATTACATATATAAACAGTATACCACATATTAAGTTATATCAAAAGCAAATGGCAAAAATTTGCACAGCTGAATAAACACAAAATACAGGTTAATACTAACCAAAAAAGTGAAGGAGTGAAAATAATGTTAAAAAAGATAGCATTGATTCTGCTTATTATAGGTGGTCTCAACTGGGGTCTTGTAGGTCTGCTGGATTTTGACCTTGTTGCTTTTATTTTTGGTGGCGGCAGTTTGTTGGCGAGGGCTGTGTATACACTTGTGGCAGTTGGCGCTGTAATCAGTCTGCCACTGCTTATGGAAGACAATGGTATAAGCAGCGAAATGTAACTGTTTTCTGCAATATATAAACCCTGCCTTCAGAAAAAGGCAGGGTTTAGTTATATTCAGACAGTAAACAACAACTTTTTTGACAGGCTGAATATCCAAAAAAACAATATAATCCATATTACAAGTACAGGTATCATATATCTTTTTTTGTTGTCGGTCTGCCAGTCATTTTGTGCTTGGGTAATACATTCTTCCATAATATCGGCAGGCATCAGTTTTATAGCCAGCCACAGCAGAAATGGCAGGATAACCACATCGTCAACCATACCCAGCACGGGGATAAAATCCGGTATTACATCAAGAGGAGACAGTACATAATACACGCACAGTCCGCAGGCCAGCTTGGCATACAGCGGTGTGTCGCTTCTTTTCATAGCAATATACATAGCACCAATCTGCTGGTTCAGCTGAGATGTCTTGTCTTTAAATTTGCTCATAATTCTCCTCCTTTGTCCGAATAAGATGATAATATCACAAATTTTCACATAAATCCACATAACTTTCAATAATTTGCCAAAATTTCACAATTTATGATATACTTAAATCAAATTTAAAAATCAGGTGGTATTATGAAAGACAATTCCTATCTCAAAAATCTTATAGAAACTATGGACGAAAATACATCGCTGAAACAGTTGCAGAATTATGTGGACGAAATGGTAAACATCCGCGGCTTTTCAGATGAAACTCCCCAGGATTGCCTGCTTCTGCTTACAGAAGAACTGGGTGAACTGGCAAAAGAAGTGCGCAAAAGCCATACCCATATCAAAAATGATACGGCAAAAAACAACACAAAAGATTTAAACGGCGAAATCGGAGATGTGCTTATGATGCTGCTTGCCCTCTGCCGCACCCTGGATGTTGACCTTTTGCAGGCGTTTAAGGACAAAGAACTTGTAAACTGTAACAGAAACTGGCAATAAATTTAAATATATAAACAGAAAAGAGTTTTAATCCTTGACTTAATATAAAATAAAGTATATTATAAAATAATGATGATTTAACCCGGATTGCTATGCAATCCACTATGCTGCCACAGCCAGTGGTGGTAAATACATATATTGGAGGAAAATCATGTTAAACACAGAAAAAACCATGGAAAAAGTTGTTAACCTTTGTAAAAACAGAGGTTTTGTATACGCAGGCTCCGAAATCTACGGCGGTCTTGCAAACACTTGGGACTACGGCCCACTTGGTGTTGAATTCAAAAACAACGTAAAAGCTGCATGGAGAAAAAAATTCATTCAGGAAAGCCCATACAACGTAGGTCTTGACGCTGCTATCCTGATGAACCCACAGACTTGGGTTGCATCCGGTCACGTAGGCGGTTTCTCTGACCCACTTATGGACTGTAAAGACTGTAAAACACGTCACCGTGCTGACAAACTGATTGAAGAAGCAGGCTTTGAATGCGCTGGCTGGTCCAACGAAAAAATGTCTGAATTCATCAAAGAACAGGGCATCGCATGTCCAGAATGTGGCAGCACAAACTTTACAGATATCAGAAAATTCAACCTGATGTTCAAAACATTCCAGGGTGTTACAGAAGATGCTAAAAACGAAATCTTCCTGCGTCCTGAAACAGCACAGGGTATCTTTGTAAACTTTGCAAATATCCAGAGAACAACAAGAAGAAAACTGCCATTCGGCGTTGCACAGATTGGTAAATCCTTCCGTAACGAAATCACTCCTGGTAACTTCACATTCCGTACAAGAGAATTTGAACAGATGGAACTTGAATTCTTCATCAAACCAGGCACAAATATGCAGTGGTTCCAGTACTGGAGAGAATATTGCTACAACTGGCTGCTCTCTCTCGGTATGCACGAAGAAAACCTGAAACTCCGTGACCATTCACCAGAAGAACTGTCACACTACTCAACAGCTACAACAGACATCGAATTTATGTTCCCATTTGGCTGGGGCGAACTGTGGGGCATTGCTGACCGCGGTGCATTCGACCTGACACAGCACTCCGAACACTGTGGCAAACCAATCGAATACTTTGACCCAGAAACAAACGAAAAATACATTCCACACGTTGTTGAACCATCCCTTGGTGCTGACCGTGTTGCTCTGGCATTCCTTTGCGAAGCTTATGACGAAGAAGTTGTTGATGCAGAAAAGAACGATACACGTGTTGTTCTCCACCTGCACCCAGCACTTGCTCCATACAAAGCTTGCGTTCTGCCACTGAGCAAAAAGCTGTCTGAAGAAGCAACAGAAGTGTTCCAGTCTCTGCAGAAACACTTTATGGTTGACTTTGACGAAGCTGGCTCTATCGGTAAACGTTACCGCCGCCAGGACGAAATCGGCACACCTCTCTGTATCACATACGACTTCGAATCAAAAGAAGACGGCTGTGTAACAGTTCGTGACCGCGACACAATGCAGCAGGAAAGAATTAAAATCGAAGACCTGGTTGCTTACATCAACAAGAAAATCGAATTTTAATTAAATACTCCAATAACTAAAGCCACCCAATCGGGTGGCTTTTTGTGTGCAGTAAAATGTAGGGGAGGGTTTCCATGCCCACCTTACGGAATTTATGGCGGAATCAGAGTATTGTCATCCTGAGCGAGTGAAACGAGCCGAAGGATTTTTGATGCAACAGAAACGTATAAATGATAATTTAACGATTATTCCAGGGAGAAGATTATTCAGTCGCTATGCTCCTTCAGAATGACAATAGAATGGACTGTTGTTTTTAACTGTTCGCGTAGGGGAAGCTATCAGCTTCCCGATTTAGATGGAGGGCTTTTATGCCCGCCTTACGGGATTTATGGCGGAATCAGAGTATTGTCATCCTGAGCGAGTGAAACGAGCCGAAGGATCTTTGATGCAACAGAAACGTATAAATGATAATTTAACGATTATTCCAGGGGGAAGATTCTTCAGTCGCTATGCTCCTTCAGAATGACAATAGAATGGACTGTTGTTTTTTACTGTCCGCGTAGGGGAAGCTATCAGCTTCCCGATTTAGATGGAGGGCTTTTATGCCTGCCTTACCGAATTTATGGCGGAATCAGAGTATTGTCATCCTGAGCGAGTGAAACGAGCCGAAGGATCTTTGATGCAACAGAAACGTATAAATGATAATTTAACGATTATTCCAGGGCGAAGATTCTTCAGTCGCTATGCTCCTTCAGAATGACAATAGAATGGACTGTTGTTTTTTACTGTTCGCGGAGGGAAAGCTATCAGCTTCCCGATTTAGATGGAGGGCTTTTATGCCCTACTGTTTTTAAAGGACGATGCAGGAATCGCCCCCCTATGATAGACGATGCCCATATTATCCCTGAAAACAAAACAGCAGGTTAGCCTGCTGTTTCTTCTGTATCAATTTTATTCTGCTTATATTTCTTTTCAAAAAAATCTGCAACAATGCAAAAAACTGTAAGTGATATAAAATACACTGCATAAAGAGTAATAATGTCGGTTTTCGCATTTTCAATATTAACTACAGTTGGCGCAGCACGGGTGGCATTTACTATTTTCATAGCACGGTTTTGCAGAAAATCATGGCCACCGCAGATTATAAAAGTAGTGGCCAATCCTGACCAGGTTAATTCTACTTTTTGCTTTGGCTTGTCTTTGTTTTTAAACTTATTTACAATCAGGATAATGGCTAAAGGAATTACAAAAGCCAAAATCAATATGGCGAAAATCAGATTTTCTTTTGGGTGTTCACTGCCGTATTGCCGCAGATACGTGTATGACCATGCTTCTGCTGAATACATAGCTATCAGAAGACCAAATATCCATATATAAACTATTGCTTTTTTCACTTTTTCCATATTACCCCTCCTTATCCAGTATATACTCCATTCTTATCATTTCCGGCACAAACCCTTGTTTTTCATACAGTGATATTGCACCACTGTTCAGGGCGTTTACATTCAGCTGTATTCTGTCTGCCTTATTTTCTTTTGCTGCCTGGTGCACTGCATCCATCAACATTGTGGCAATACCTGCTCTGCGGCAGTTTATGTCCACCACGAGCTCGTCCACCATTATTCTGCGGAAAGGGTATACACTGGCGGCTTTGATTTCGCCCACGCTGTAGCTTACCAGACCTACAATGTTCTCTTTATCGGTTGCCACTAATATATGTGCTTTTTCAAGAGTTTCTGTATATTCTTCAATGCCGAAAAATTCTTCTGATAGCCTGTATGTATCGGGGCGCAATTCGCTATGGTGCTGTAAAGACTGCACCATCAGTTTTTTTACACCTGCATAATCTTCTTTTACAGCAGGACGAATAATTATATCCATATAACACCTCACGAATATCAGTTTTCAATTAAATCATTATTTCCACTGGCCGGAAACCATTTTTGCACCCAGGGCAAAGGCTTTTGCTTTTTCCATTGGCCATACTGTTTCGTGGCGTTTTGTTACTTCATCAGGGTTAAACATTGTCCAGTTGTATCTGTCATAGTCGTTTACCTGTTTTGTTCTGCCACAGGTCATCAGTTTTACAGGGCCAATAAAGTTATCAAGGGTGGATTTGTATTTTTCCAGCATAGCTGTATAACCAATTTTATCGTAGAAGTCTTCATCGGCATTACTTGTCATAATAAGCAGCACCGGGATTTTTCTCTGGTTATAGTTAGGTGTTTCTTTTTTGTATGAAATATACTGGAATATCAGTCTTTCGTACAAAGCGCGGAAACCGGCAGACAGGTCACCCAGATAGTTTGGTGAACCGATAATCAGCCCATCAGCTGTTCTTATTTCTTCCAGCACATCAGCAAGACCGTCTTTGCATATACATTTGCCCAGGTTTGCAGGCAGTTTGCAACCAAAGCAGGAAATGCAACCTGTGAATTTATCAAGTTTATACAGGTCTATAACTTTTACTTCTGCATTCTGGCCTTTTGCGCCAAGACCAGCTTCTTTAACCAGCTGTGCTGTGTTCCAGTTTGCGCGGGGGCTGGCATTTATGGCAATTATTTTTTTCATAATATATCTCCTTTTCCGCTTTTTATAAATATTATAGAAAATATCACTGCAATTGTAAACAGAAAACTGGGCTGAATACCACCAGTATTCAGCCCAGAGATTATTTGTCTATTTTTATTTCTCCAAATTCTTTTTCGTACTCTTTTATGCAGTCCCTGATTAAAATGAGAATCTGGCTGTTTGCGGAACGGCCCTCATAATCGGCTACAATATGCAATTTGTGTAATTGTTCTTCATCTATTCGTATAGAAAGACTTTTTATAGCCATAAAAACACCTCGAAGTAAATTTATTATATATTTATTTTATGGCTGTAATGTGTTACAATGTGTAATATAGATATATAATATATCTAAAATATATCTGAGTTTGAGGTGAAACTATGCCTGATTATAAAGAAATGTATTTTGCACTTTACAGGGAAGTGACAAAAGTTATAGAGCAGCTGCAGGAAATACAGCAGAAAACGGAAGAAATGTATATTCAGTCAGAGGACAGACTGATATTGTTTGAAGATAAAAAAGAAAAATAAAACCGGACATCAGATGATGTCCTGTTGATTATTTATGGTCATTTTCTATAAACAGCTGATATGGTTGTATATCAAGTATTTCGCATATTCTGAAAAGAATGTCCAACGAAGGTGCCTTCATTACATTTTCAGCTTCAATATGACTAATGTGCGTTCTTGAAATATTGGCTTTTAATGCCAGCCCTTCCTGTGTAAAATTTTTCTTCTTTCGATAATGTGCAACATTTCTTCCGATTATTTTGTAGTATTTGTTGTTATCCATTATTACACCACCTTGTATGTAATAATGCTAACTGAAAATTAGCAATATATTGCTTGCTTATGGTTAGCAAACAATGTATAATTATAGTACAAAAGAGGTGAAACTATGCCTGATTATAAAGAAATGTATTTTGCACTTTACAGGGAAGTGACAAAAGTTATAGAGCAGCTGCAGGAAATACAGCAGAAAACGGAAGAAATGTATATTCAGTCAGAGGACAGACTGGTATTGTTTGAAGATAAAAAAGAAAAATAAAACAGGACATCGGCTGATGTCCTGTTTTTATATCAGAAATATGTGCTGTTTTCTGGGAAGATGTCGTTGCAGGTTGTTCTTACACCTAATTTTTTCAATGTGGAGGCATCACCTGTTCTCAGCATTACTGATGAGTGCATATCAGCACCGCGCAGTTTTGGCAGCTGTGCCAGCGCCAGCTGAACAGTAGGGTTGGTGTTGCTTGCTACTGTAAGTGCCAGCAGCACGTCGTCCAGCTTAAGTGCAGAAGCTTTTGAGCCCAGCACATTGCGTTTAAGGTCAAGGATAGGCACAAGAACTGCCGCAGGGATAAGGTGGATGGCATCATTGATGCCAGCCAGATATTTCAGCGCATTGATTGTGGCGGCACTTGTTGCGCTCATAACATCACTGGCTTTACCAGTGATAATTGTACCATCCTGCAGTTCGTAAGCTACAGTAGGTTTTCCACTTTCGTGGGCCTTTTCGTTTGCAGGTGTTACACAAGGGCGGTCAAATGGTGTCAGGTTCAACTGGTTCATCAGACTTTCCAGCTTTTCTATCTGGTTTTTGCCAACTTTGCCCAGCTTGTTGTCACAAAGGGCTGTGTAATATCTGTATATAATTTCCTGCTGTGATGCGTAACGGCAGGCGTCATCATCAATAATGGCGTTGCCAACCATATTTACACCCATATCAGTAGGTGAGCGGTAGAAATTTTCATCTCCTGTAATGTTTTTCAGAATAGTTTTTACAATAGGGAATGCCTCTACGTCACGGTTGTAGTTTACTGTGGTTTCACCGTATGCTTCCAGGTGGAATGGGTCAATCATATTAACGTCCATCAGGTCGGCTGTTGCGGCTTCGTATGCCAGGTTTACCGGGTGTTTCAGCGGCAGGTTCCACACAGGGAATGTTTCAAATTTTGCATAGCCTGCAAAGCGGCCGCGCTTATGTTCGTGATATACCTGGGACAGACATACAGCCAGTTTGCCACTGCCAGGACCAGGAGCTGTAATAACTACCAGCGGTTTTGTTGTTTCAACAAAGTCATTTTTGCCGTAACCTTCATCGCTTACAATTGTTTTTACATCGCGTGGATAGTTTGGGATAGAGTAGTGTTTGTAGCTTTTGATACCCAGGTTGCCCAGTTTTGTAATAAAGTTGTCTGCGGCAGGCTGGTGGTTGTATCTTGTAAGTACAACGCCATTTACAGAAATACCCATTTCCTTGAATTCATCTGTAAGACGCAGGATATCCATATCGTAAGAAATACCCAGGTCGGCGCGTACCTTTGTTTTTTCTATGTCATCTGCAGAAATGCAGAAAATAATTTCTGTATCGTCGCTCAATGCCTGAAGCAGTTTGATTTTTGCATCAGGTTCAAAGCCAGGCAAAACTCTGGACGCGTGGAAATCGTCAAACAATTTGCCACCAAATTCCAGGTAAAGCTTGCCGTCAAACTTATTTATGCGTTCTTTGATTTCGCGGGCCTGTTTTTCTACATACAGTTCGTTGCTGAATCCTTTTTTAAACATCTGATGCTTCTCCGTTTCAAATAATAAAAACCAATACTCTAATAGTATACCACCCACAGAAAAGTTAAACAATTATTATTTTGCTTTGATTTTTTAGAAAAAAATATATGGGTTTTATATAACTTTCACAAATTTTTTTATATGGTGAAAAAGAGTGAATTCTGGCGTTGAAATGCATATTAAATTTTTGTGAAATCTATTGACAAAGGCTGTATGCAGTACTAAACTACAGATTAGAAGGCCAGTATGTTTAATGGCAAAATATAATTTATAAAGGAGAACAATTATGGCTAAATATGGTTGCGTAGTATGCGGCTGGATCTATGACGAAGAAATGGGCGACGACGATCTGGGTATCCCAGCAGGTACACTTTTCGAAGATCTTCCAGAAGACTTTGAATGCCCACTTTGCGGCGTTGGCATCGACCAGTTTGAAAAAGTTGATTAATTTTTAAAGTAGTGCAGGGTGGTCACACCCTGCTTTTTATTTGCTGAAATTGCTTGTTTATGGTAAAATTTACTTATAATATGAAAAAGGAGGCACAGATATGAAAATAGCGATAGTTGGTTATTCAGGCGCAGGCAAATCCACAACTGCAAGAATGATAGGAGAAAAATACGGCATACCAGTGCTTTTTCTTGATACTGTATACCATATGGCTGGCTGGCAGGTGCGCCCTAATGAAGAATGTATACAGATTGTATCCGATTTTATGGCAAAAAATCACAGCTGGGTTATAGACGGCAACTACAAATCCATCCTGCAGGCAGAACGCTTTGAACAGGCAGATAGAATACTGTTCTTCAATATTGACAGATTTACCTGCTTTCGCCAGGCTTTTGGCCGATATCTGAAATACAGAGGCAAGTCACGCCCGGATATGACCGAAGGCTGTAATGAGAAATTTGACCTTGAATTTGCAAGGTGGATACTGAAAGATGGCAGAACACCACAAAAAGTACAGGGGTATAAAAATATGTGTCAAAAATATGCCGATAAAGTGGTAGTTATCAGTAATCAAAAAGACCTGGAAAATTTTTTTAAAATTTTTTAAAAAAGTGTTGACAATTGTAATTTCTTGAGTTATAATAATCAAGCACTCGAGAGAGAACGCAACGGGATGTGGCTCAGTTTGGTAGAGCGCCTGGTTTGGGACCAGGATGCCGCAGGTTCGAATCCTGTCATCCCGACCATAGCGGTAGTCGAAAGGCTACCGCTTTTTGTTTGCAAAAATTTAGGTATATAAGTATGACAGGGTTCGAACCTGAGAAGGTCGCGGCGTTAAACAAACAGTCCGGTGGACTGTTTGTAGCCAGCGAGAGCTTGAGCGACAGCGAAAGCCAGTTAGTATGCAAGGCGAAGCCGAAGCAGACGGGAATCCTGTCATCCCGACCATAGAAAGCTTCAGTCGAAAGACTGGAGCTTTTTTGTTTATATAGTTTTTTAACAGTAGGTAGATGATACCTGCTGTTTTTTTGGAAGAGGCAAATGTTCAATTTCTACATCTTTTTAACAGAATATAAGGCCTGCTCACCAATTAAACGGATAAAATTTTGTATAACTTCAATAAAACGGGTATAATTTAATCGATATTTTTTTATTTGTATTTATCCGAATAAGTGCTATAATAAAAGGTAAAGAAAATACAACTATAAAGTAGAGAATAAAGGAGTCAATATGAAAATTACAGTATGTATCGGTAGTTCATGCCATATCAAAGGTTCCCGTCAGGTTGTATCTCAGCTGCAGGAATTGATTTCACAGAATAATCTTGGAGACAAGGTAGATCTGGGCGGCACATTCTGTATGGGGCAGTGTCAGAAAAGCGTATGTGTTACAGTGGATGGCACATTCCATTCTGTATCACCTGAAACAGTTACAGAATTTTTCAATGAAAATGTACTTTCTAAGGTTTAATACATAGGGGAAATATTATGATTATTCAGGTTTGTGTAGGCTCGTCATGCCATCTGAAAGGTTCTCAGGATATTGTAATGCTGCTACAGAATGCAATTGCTAAAAATCATCTTGAAAATGAAATAACACTTATAGGCACATTGTGTGTGGGTAAATGCAACCGCGTCGGTGTATCTGTTGTGGTGGATGATGATATTCACGTTGGTATTACAAGGGAAAACTTCGGCGAATTTTTTGCACAGCATATTTTAAGTAAATTCGAGGTTGTTTAATTATGGCAAACTGTCTGACATTAAAAAAATCAAACTGTACAAACTGCTATAAATGTATCCGCTACTGTCCTGTAAAATCAATTCGTTTTTCAGGTAATCAGGCGTACATTATAGGCAACGAATGTATTCTCTGTGGACAGTGTTTTGTAGTGTGTCCACAGAATGCTAAAGAAGTTTCCAGTGAACTGGAAAAAGTAAAGGTATTTATTCAATCAGGTGTTCCTGTAGTGGTAAGCCTTGCTCCGTCTTTTGTTGCAAACTATGACGGCGCAGGCATCAACGCTATGCGCACAGCTATTAAAAAGTTGGGTTTCTACGATGTTGAGGAAACAGCTCAGGGAGCGACAGTTGTAAAGAACGAATATGACAGAATGTTGAGAGAGGACGACAGAGATGTGCTGATTTCTTCCTGTTGTCACTCTGTAAACCTGCTCATACAGAAACACTATCCACAGGCGCTGGAGTTTCTGGCCGATGTAGTTTCACCAATGCAAGCTCATTGTCAGGATATCAAAAATAGAATACCACAGGTAAAAACGGTGTTTATAGGCCCATGTGTTGCCAAAAAAGATGAGGCTGAACATTACGAAGGTATTGTTGATGCTGTTCTCACCTTTGAAGAACTGACAAACTGGCTGAAAGATGAAAATATAGAAATAATAAGAGAAGAAGAAAAACAAGATACAGGCAAGGCCCGTCTGTTCCCTACAACAGGCGGTATTCTGAAAACTATGGCGCAGAATGCCGAAGGCTATACATATATGGCTATTGACGGTGTTGAAAACTGTAAACAGGCGCTGAGAGATATTATTGACGGCAAAGTGCATAAATGCTTTATTGAAATGTCAGCCTGTGTGGGCAGCTGTGTAGGCGGTCCGGTTATGGAAAAATATCACCATTCTTCCCTTAAAGACACTATTGCTGTAAATAATTTTGCAGGTAAGAAAGACTTTGAAGTTGCACAGCCTAAACCTGATGCAATGAAAAAGAATTTTGAATATATTGAACAGAGAACCCTTAAGCCAAGTGAAATGGAAATTATGTCTATTCTCCGTCAGATGGGCAAATTCAAACCATCACAGGAACTGAACTGTGGTTCCTGCGGTTATAATACTTGCCGTGAAAAAGCAATTGCTATTTTCCAGGGCAAGGCAGAGATTTCAATGTGCCTGCCATACCTTAAAGACAAGGCGGAAAGCTTCTCTGACAACATAGTTAAAAACTCACCTAACGGACTTATCGTTCTTAATGACAAACTGGAAGTGCAGCAGATTAACGAAGCTGCTATGAAGATTATCAATATCCGCAATGCCAGAGATATACTTGGCGATCAGGTTATCAGAGTTCTTGACCCTGCGCCATTTATGAAGGTGCTTACTACCGGTCAGCAGATTCGCAATGAAAGGGTATATCTGGCAGAGTATAAACGCTATGTAGACCAGACAATCGTTATGGACAGGGATTCAAACCTGATTATTGCAATTATGATAGATATCACTGACGAAGAATTACAGCGCAAAAGAAAAGAAACCATCAGCCGGCAGACAGTGGAAATTGCTGACCAGGTGGTAGATAAACAGATGCGCATTGTTCAGGAAATTGCATATCTGCTGGGTGAAACTGCCGCAGAAACCAAAATTGCTCTCAGTAAATTGAAGGAGTCTATTTCAAATGAATGATTTATGTGCTGATATCGGTTACAAAAGCATAAACCATGTGGGTGAACAGCTGTGCGGCGACCATGTTGAAGTGGTTGAGATGGATGATAATTCCACAATAATCGTTCTTTCAGACGGTCTTGGCAGTGGTGTAAAGGCAAGTATTCTTTCCACACTGACATCAAAAATCATTTCTACCATGATGGCAGCAGGTCTGCCGATTGAAGAATGCGTAGCAACCATTGCAGACACACTGCCTGTATGTTCGCTGCGAGGTGTGGCTTATTCCACATTTACTATCATACGTATAGTAGGTAATCGCACAGCAGAAATTTTTCAGTACGATAACCCACATGTAGTTGTTATCAGGAATGAAAAAAATTACGACTACAGCAAAACAGAAATGAACATAGGTGGAAAACGTGTGTTTAAATCTGTTATTCCCCTTATGGAGAATGACATATTTGTTGCTATGAGTGACGGATGTCCACACGCAGGCATAGGTACAGCCTACAATTTTGGCTGGAAAAGGGAAGATATTATAGATTTTCTCGAAACAATGGCACCTGCGGGTTATACAGCCAAAAATCTGTCTACCATTCTTGTAGATGAATGTAATAAACTCTATGGTGGCAAACCAGGTGATGATGCAACAGCCTGTATAGTGCGTATCAGAAAGAGAGAGCCTATGAATATGCTGTTTGGCCCACCATCAAACCGTGATGATGCCAACAGAATGATGTCACTTTTCTTTGCAAAAGAAGGCAAACATATTGTTTGTGGTGGTACCACATCTTCAATTGCGGCAAAATATCTGGGCAAACCTGTACGAGCATCCCTTAGCTTTGAACAGTCAGATGTTCCGCCAATTGCAGAAATAGAAGGTGTAGACCTTGTTACTGAAGGGGTTATCACTGTAAACAAGGTGGTTGAATATGCCAAGGATTACCTTGGAGAAAACAAATATTACGAGCATTGGAACTTCAAGAAAGACGGCGCCTCCCTTATCAGCCGCCTGCTGTTTGAAGAAGCCACTGATATAAATTTTTATGTGGGCAGAGCTATAAACCCTGCTCACCAGAACCCTGACCTGCCTATCAACTTCAATATCAAGATGAATCTGGTTGAAGAACTTTCAAAATCCTTGAAACAGATGGGCAAGCGCATTAAAGTAAGTTATTTCTAAAAAGGAGTATATCGTGGAACAATTTGATAAAAAAGTTATACGAAAATTTGATACAAAAGTTCAGTATCTGAAATACAAAGTTCTCAGAGAAGTTGCACGTCATGCATGGAACGATACTCTGCTGGAAAATGTTATGAATATTCCACAGGCGATAGTTCCAGGCAAAGAATCAACAATGAGATGCTGTGTGTACAAAGAAAGAGCTATCCTTGGTGAAAGGGTGAAAGTTGCTATGGGCCAGGACGTGTCAGGCCACAACATTATCCAGGTAATTGATATTGCCTGCGATGAATGTCCAGCTGCAGGTTATTCTGTTACAGACTCCTGCCGTGGCTGTCTGGCACATCGATGTGAAGATGTATGCCCAAGAGGTGCTATCTCATTTGACCACAACCATGTAGCACACATTGATAAATCAAAATGTATTGAATGTGGTAAATGTGCAGAAGTTTGTCCATATTCGGCTATTGTAAACCGCAAACGTCCATGTCAGATTGCATGCAAAGTAAAAGCTATAGATATCAACACAGACGGCGCAGCAGCTATCAATGACGAAAAATGTACATCATGTGGTGCCTGTGTTTACCGGTGTCCATTTGGTGCAATTGCTGACAAATCATACATCCTTGATGTTATCGACCTTATCAAAGGCAGTGAAAACAACAAAAACTACAAAGTATATGCTGTTGTTGCTCCATCCATCTCAGGTCAGTTCTCATATGCAAAATTGGGCCAGGTTATCAAAGGTCTGAAAGAACTGGGCTTCCACACTGTTGTTGAGGCTGCTCTTGGTGCAGACCTGGTTGCTATGAGCGAAGCAAAAGAGCTTACTGAAAAAGGCTTCCTTACAAGTTCCTGCTGTCCTGCATTTGTTTCCTATATAAATTCAGAATTCCCAGACCTGGCAGAACACATTTCACATAATCTGTCACCAATGGTTGAAATTTCAAAATATATCAAGAAAACAGATCCAACAGCCAAAGCGGTCTTTATTGGTCCTTGCACAGCAAAAAAAGCTGAAGCACAGCTGGAAAAAGCTAAACCATACGTAGATGCTGTTCTTACATTTGAAGAACTGCAGGCTTTGTTTGACAGCAGAAAGATTGAAATCACTTCCCTTGATGAAGATGTTCTGGACAATGCTTCCTACTATGGCAGAATCTTTGCCCGTAGCGGTGGTCTGTCAGATGCTGTTGTTCAGGCTCTTAAAGAACAGGGACTTGAAGACTTCCCACTGAAAGCTGTTGCATGTAACGGTATTGAAGAATGCCGTATTGCGCTGCTGAAAAAGAGAAAAGGCGTGCTGGATGCAAACTTTATCGAAGGTATGGCCTGTCTTGGCGGCTGTATCGGTGGTGCAGGTTCTCTTACACATGGCCCTAAAAACAAAGCTGGTGTAGATAAATACGGTAAAGAAGCATTTGAAAAATCCATTTCTGATGCGATATCAGTACTGAAATAATTATAATACTGCTATATATAAACAGCACACACCCTATGGTGTGTGCTGTTTTGTTACAATAATTTGGTTTCAAAATTTAGCTTTATATGCTTTTTTCAGATTACTCAGTGCGGTTTCCAGCTTATCCTTGGTGGTGGCTATATTCATTCTTACAAAACCATTACCACCTGGCCCATCTGTCAAAATCAAAGCCGTTTTTTTCATCGTCAGCCCATACTTCAAATTTTAATCTCATATAATATACCGCCTTGTATTTATATTATAAGTATATAATTTTTTTGTTGTTCAGGCAATGAAAACTTGATATAATTATAGTATTAAAAGAGAACGGGGAATTTAAAATGAAAAATCCTATAGCTAAAATGTACACATCAAAAGGTGTCATCACAATAGAATTATATCCTGAATCTGCACCAAATACAGTAAACAGTTTTATATGGGCTGCAAAAGAAAAAATGTACAAAGATCGTCTTATTAAACGTATTGTACCGGGTTTTGTGCTTCAGCCATCATACTGCTATTTTGACGATAAGCGCTGCGACTATATGCTGGAAGGTGAATTTGAATCAAACGGTGTCAAAAATCCGGTTAAATTCGAAAAGTGGACTGTTGCTATGGCAGGAGACGGAGATAAAGAAGCTCACGGATGCGAATTTTTTATAACGCTTACCGATGAAACAGGCCGGAAACTGGCGGGTAAGTTTGCAGCATTCGGTAAGGTAATAGATGGTTTTGAAGAGGTGACACGTCTGGAAAATGTGCCGCTGGTCCAGGTTTATCCCCAAGGCGTTGGTGCTGTTATCAAACAGCCGGTGGAAGATGAATATATGCTGGATATAGAAGTGGAAACTTTTGGCATAGAATATCCACAGCCTGAAATCAAATATTGGGTAAAATAAAAAGCTTCACTCGTTGCGCTTCTGCAGCGGGTGAATTGTCTTATTGAGGACAATTCTCACACGATTCTAACATTATACCGTTTATCCTCACACACAAATCACATAGTAGCTGGTATACTGTATAAGTAAAAGTATATCGAATATTTGTTTTACTGAGCGATAATCGGTTTTATATGAAAGATATATAAAATTGAAATCGGAGAAAAAATGGATAATAAAAATAAAACAAAAATTGCATTCTATCAGAATGTTTACAGCGGGCCATTATTTATAGTTCTGGCCACATTGGTAGGTGCATTTTTCAAATATACCGAAATACCTGAAACAAACATAGCCATTGTATATCTTCTGGCTGTGGTGGCCATTTCTATTTTTACCCAAAGATATATTTTAAGCATTCGGTACTCTGTGTTGGCCACACTGGTGTTTAACTATTTCTTCACCGCACCGTATTTCGCTTTTGAAATAGACAATATCAGTTACATAATTACTTTTGTAATGATGGTTACAGTATCGCTGATCATCACAATGCTTACTCAGCGCATAAAAACAAATGCTGCAATAGCCAATCTCCGTGCGGAAGAAAACGCCAGACTGTACAAAATCACAAATGCCATATCGGTAGCGGGTTCTGTAGACGAGATAATGACTATATCAGTACAGAATATCAGCGAGATGTGCAATACAGAAGTTGTGCTTGTATACAACAATATACTTGATAATACTTATGGACAATGCAGGTTTGTAAAAGGTATATATGATAACACTTCTTCTGAACCTATTAAAAATGACATCGAGTTTAAAACCATAATCAATAGCTATGAAAACAATTCGATACTTAGAAAGTGGAAGACAGCAGGGCAGGAAGGGCAGATACTTGCATTGTTGTGTATGCCCCGTGACCAGGCCAGTAAAATAGATGTAAGTGCTCAGCGTATACTTATAATGATTATGGAAAATGCTGTTATGACAATGGAAAGAATAGCAGCGGCAGAAAAGCAGAATCAACTTTTGCAGGAAAACGAAAGAGAACGATACAGAAGTAATCTTCTGCGTGCAATTTCCCACGACCTGCGCACCCCACTGTCCGGCATTATGGGCACCAGCGAAATGATAATGCGAATGACAGACAAAGCCGACGACAGATATGAACTGGCGCAGGAAATTATAGACGATGCAGAATGGCTGCATTCTCTGATGGAAAATATCCTTAATCTTACCCGTCTGGAAGATAACCGGAATTATATCCAGAAGCAGCCTGAGGCAATAGAAGAAATCATTGCAGTTGTTCTGGAACGTTTTGAAAAGCGTGCACCGGGCAGGGAACTTAAAGTAAGCATACCTAATGAGCTTATGCTGGTTCCTATGGATGCAAAGCTTATAATCCAGGTGCTTATAAATTTATTGGACAATGCCGTAAAACACACTGAACCTGAAAACGAAATTCAGCTGTCTGTTACACATAATGATGGCAGTGCCTGCTTCACAGTTGCAGACAAAGGCAGCGGTATATTGGAAAAAGACCTGCCCTATATTTTCCAGCTGTACTACACCTCTTCCAAAGGGGCTGTAGACTCACAGAAAGGTATGGGCCTGGGATTGACATTCTGCAACACCGTAGTCAAAGCCCACGGCGGCAATATTACGGCCTCAAATCATCCTGAGGGTGGTGCAGTGTTTACATTCAATTTGCCTATGGAGGATAAATCTAATGAATGATACAAAAGAAAATATTCTCGTTGTTGAAGATGATATGCAGATAAGAAACTTCATCTGCTATTCTGTCAGAAATGAAGGTTATAACTGTAAAATTGCCGTAACAGGTACACAGGCCATCAACGCAGTTCTCAACGAATCTGTAGATGTGATTATTCTTGACCTTGGCTTGCCTGATATCGATGGTATAGATGTTATCAACGAAATCAGACAGTGGTCTGAAATACCAATAATTGTAGTTTCAGCCAGAGACCAGGATAAAGAAAAGGCCTATGCACTGGATATGGGTGCGGATGACTACCTTACAAAGCCATTTTCATCCACAGAACTGCTGGCAAGAATAAGGGTAGCGTTGCGCCATGTCAAGCGCCGGGGCAACAGTATAAAACAGACTGTTATTCAAGTGGGTGGTCTCAGACTGGATATGGACAAACATCTGGTTTTCCTTGATGAAAAAGAGGTCCATATGACACCTATGGAATACTCATTGCTGTCACTTCTGCTGAAAAACCGCGGCAAGGTTGTGACTACAGCTGCAATAATAAAAGAACTGTGGGGTCCGGGATATGGCCAGGATACACAGGCATTGCGCACACTTATGGCTGGTCTGCGCAGAAAAATCGAACTGAATCCTGCAAAACCAAGATATATTATGACTGAAATAGGTGTAGGTTACAGAATAGTAGAAGAATAATCGTTTTATGAAAGGTAAATGATATGGATAATAATATTAAATACAGTCTTATTGATTTAAATATGTATATAAATCAGATAAGAGGCAGCTGGGTTCAATTGGCAAAAAAATTCAATATCAATTACCACGAAATGCTTATGATGTACCATTTATACCGTCACGGTGCCTGCACACAGAAACAGATATGTGAATACTATCTGCTTCCAAAACAGACGGTAAACAATATCGTGATGGCTATGAAAGAAAGTGATTACATCCGTCTGGAATTTGCAGAAAACAACAGAAAAGAAAAGGTTATTGTTCTTACACCATCAGGCGAGGAATATATCTCCAGTCTGGTAGCTTCTATGGATAAAGTGGAAAAATCCATGTCAGAAAAAATGGGGGACGAAAAACAGTTTCTGCTGGCTAACCTGCTGATAGACTATGGCGACATTATCAAACAGGAAATAATTTCTGATTAAAATCATAAATTATTGAAATATCAAAACCCACCGGGAAGTTTATTCCCGGTGGGTTGTTTTATTTGGCATTCTGATAGGCTTTTTCTATAGCTTTGTGTATATATGTTGTATCTATAGTTACACTGGCTTTCAGGTCCTCTCCCATCCAGCTGTTGCCTGTCATATTGTTTACACCATCTGCTATGCCGTCAGCAATGCTGTTTACACCATCTGCCATATCGTGTATTGTGCTGTTTATATCGCTCATCACACCGCCGGCCATACTGCCTGCAGACATTGACGCTGAACTCTGGTTTTTTGTTATATCAGATGTGCTTCTGGGAATAGTTCTGGTGTCAGATTCTGGGTCACCCATATATGAATTATCTGTCATCTCGTACAGCATTTTTCCTGTAGCACCGCCGATTACTGTATTTATCTGCTTGCCTTCCAGCCATTTTTCCAACGATTCAATCTGCTGATACCATTCTTTGCCTATACTGCTGGCAGCCTTCATACCGTATGCATCTCCCAGCTCTTTTTTGCTTTTTACTTCACCGGCAGTAAAATCTGCCAGCTGACCGGAAGAGTCGAATCCTATTTTGCTTTCCACTTCATCAATAGAAATTTTTACAATTTTGCCATCATTGTCAAAAACTGCGGCAACCAATGTAGTGGATACTGCGCCGCGCCCGTTTTTGCCCTCGGTGTAACCATAGCTGTCATTGGTGTGGGTATAGCTGGCTGTGCCAACTTTGTAGTCAAAGTTTTTTGTGGCAGTTTGTGTATTTCCACCGCAGGCAGTCAACACTGCTGCAGCTATTATTACTGCCAATATAAATGTTTTTTTCATAACTGACTCCTTTATAATTTTAGCGATAATCGCATTTAGAGTTAATATTGGCTTACATATATTTTTTATTCCAATAAAAAGTAACGGTTTTATTACAAAATGGTAAATAAGTGCATTTTTTACCATGAAAATAAAAAATCAGGGTGTTTTAACCCTGATTTTATAAAAATTCTTTGATTTGTAAAACAATGTTACAATATATTATAAAACATTGTTTTGTATGTGGATAGTGGCTGCTTCTGCCAGCAGAATAGCCCTCTCGTTTGGGATATCACCATTTATTACCATTTCAAGCAGACGGTTCAGTATCAGACCGGTTTCTTTTGATGGTGGTATTCCTATGGCGGACAGGTCATCACCGTTGACTGCCAGCTGCTTAAGTGAAAAACACCGTTGTTTTTCTATCACATTATTTATGAGTTCCTCCAATGTATCGTATTCTTCCTTGCGGTTAAACAGCTGTATATTCTGTCCGGCATTGTCAGCGCGTTTCAGTACAAGTAAAAGTCGCAGAAAATCTTCGCCATATCTGTTTAATGCCCTGCGCACAGCCTTTTCGTTTGTTTCAATATAGTTGTCGTGGTATTTTACCAGCTTTGTTATTGTATTATAGTCATCGTTTGAAACTTTAAGTCTTTTCAGTATGTTTTCTGCATGTATGTGGCTGATGTTGCCGTGGCCGTAAAAATGGCCTGTACCATTTTCGTCGATGGTGAAACAGTCTGGTTTACCCAGGTCGTGCAGAAGTGCCGCCCATCTCAGTACTGGTATAGGCGGGCAGCTTTCCACAGCCACTGCTGTGTGCTCCAACACATCGTATATATGGTGTATATTCTGTTGGTCAAAACCGATGGCAGGGATTATTTCCGGTATTACAACACCGATAACCTCTGCGTATTCAAGTATTGTCTGTCTGATATTTTTGCCCAGCAGCATTTTGGTCAGTTCATTGTATATTCTTTCTGCAGATACATTTTGCAGCAGCTGTCTGTTTTTGAAGATAGCTGCTTTTGTGTTTTCTTCAATTTCAAAATTCAGCACTGATGCAAATCTTACAGCACGCAGAATTCTCAATGCATCTTCCTTGAATCTTGTGTCGGGGTCGCCCACACATCTGATAGTGCGGCTTTCTATGTCCTTTGTGCCTCCGAAATAGTCCACGATGCCTTTTTGTGGGTTATAGCATATGGCGTTGACAGTAAAATCTCTGCGGCTGCAGTCTTCCATCAAACTGGTGGTAAAATTTACGCTGTCAGGGTGTCTGTTGTCTGCATATCCGCTTTCTGTACGATAGGTGGTTATTTCAACAGGCGTGCTATCTATTATAACAGTTACTGTGCCATGCTGTATGCCGGTTTCAATTACATTGTACCCTTCAAACACAGCTTTGGTTTGCTGTGGCAGGGCACTTGTAGTTATATCAATATCACCGGTTTCAATACCCATCAGACTGTTGCGTACCATACCCCCCACAACATACGCCTCATAGCCAGACCGGTTAAGCATATCGAGGGCTTTCTTTGCAGTAATGGAAATATCTGTCATTTTCTTCACCACCTTTATACTAAAATGCTACCATAAATCTGCTGATTCCACAATAAAAAATGCCTGTTTAGCACACTTTTTCTTTTTCAGCATATACTAACCATACAGACGAGGTGATGCTATGGAAAAGGACTGTACAGTATTCACAATACGCAGGCTGTTCAAAGAAGATATGGAAAAAATAAAGGAGTACAGCAGTAATTTCGATTTTCTGCATTTCAATCCACTGAATGAAGAATACATATGGCATATTCTGTTGGAAGGGGCTTTCTGGGCTGTGTTTGACGGACAAAAGGTTGTGTCAGTCACATATATTCTGCCTGCAGACAGCACAGCTTTCACACAGCTGAATGCCGCCTGGAATGTTATAGATTTGCTGGACTGCAGCCTGGAAAACACCCTGCTGTGTGGATATGTCCATACAGACAGAAGCTACGCTGATAGGGATATTTACACCGCACTGTCAAATTTATGGACTGTCCAGGCGGCACGTCGCGGACGAAGCCAGATGATTCACTTTATGCCTGCCCATATTGATTTTGATCTGGAAAGACTGTTGAATGCGGGTTTTGAACTGGTGGGTCTTCGTGGGCTG
The DNA here is from genome assembly GCA_017555565.1 of Oscillospiraceae bacterium. Lineage (GTDB taxonomy): Bacteria > Bacillota > Clostridia > Oscillospirales > Ruminococcaceae > RGIG3102. Next base: position 24,569 of record JAFZGF010000037.1, on the reverse strand, counting down.
GATAATCTGGTGCCGCACTATATCTTCACGAAGGCTGTAAGTTTCGAAAAAATAAAAACACAGCCCGGACAGCAGGTTGAAAAATGTAAAATAACCGAAACAAAAATAATATCAATGCTGTGCGAGCACAATTACAGAGGTTTTGATATGGATGTGGAAAAAAATATTCTGTTCAGGAGATGACTATATGACAATACGCAAATTTTGGGCAAATTACCGCTTTCCTCTCACCATTATCGGTGCAATTATTCTTGGCAGTGTAATAGGCGTTGTAATGGGGGAACAGGCTACTGTACTCAGTCCTTTGGGCGATGTTTTCCTCAACCTTATGTTTACAGCTGTAGTGCCACTTGTTTTTGCAACTATTGCAGCAGCAGTGGGCAATATGACAAATATGAAGCGCCTGGGCAAAATACTGGGCAGTATGATGGCGGTTTTCTTTATCACAGGGCTTATAGCTGCAGTAATAATTATTGTGGCCGTAAAAATCTATCCTCCTGCACGGGGTGTTGCTATCGCCCTGGAAACAGCAGAAGTAGGAGAGACTGTTTCTCTGGCAGATCGGTTGGTAAAGGCAGTTACAGTATCTGATTTCAACCTTTTGCTCTCCCGCAGTAATATGCTGCCGCTGATTGTTTTTGCGGTAATGTTTGGCTTCTGCACTGGTAAGCTGGGAGAAAAAAACATTATGGCCCAGTTTCTTACAGCCTTCAGTAACGTTATGATGAAAATGGTTGACCTGATTATGCTGTATGCTCCCGTTGGTCTGTGTGCGTATTTTGCATCTCTCGTAGGGCAGTTTGGCCCACAGCTTATAGGTGCATATGGCAGGCGGATGCTGCTGTATTATCCGCTGTGTATCGCATATTTTGTTGTTGCCTTTGCGGCATATGCCTGGTACAGTGGAGGTAAATCCGCAGTTAAAAAATTCTTTGGCAATATTCTGCCCCCAGCGGTTACATCTCTTGCAACCCAAAGCAGCATAGCAACACTTCCGGTAAACATCGAAGCGGCAGACAGAATAGGTGTGCCAAAGGATGTCAGCGGTATTGTATTGCCTATAGGCGCCACAATGCATATGGATGGCAGCGTGCTGGCGGCAATACTGAAAATAGCATTTCTTTTCGGAATATTTGGTATGGAGTTTGCAGGCTGGCAGACATATTTTATATCAATTATTATAGCCATTCTCAGCGGTGTGGTGCTGTCCGGCGTGCCAGGTGGTGGCCTTGTAGGTGAAATGCTGATAGTATCCCTTATGGGCTTCCCGCCAGAAGCATTTCCACTTATAGCAACCATAGGTTTCCTGGTTGACCCACCTGCAACCTGCCTCAATGTATGTGGTGACACAGTAGCCTCAATGATGGTTGCAAAAATTACAGATGGCAAGAAATGGATGACTAAACACTGACAACAAAAAGCACAGCAGATAAACCTGCTGTGCTTTTTAATATAAAAAACGGCTTCCCGTTTAAAGGGAAGCCGTAAAACTCAAAGTTTCAGATTATTTTGTAAAAGCTGCTGCGCTTGCACCTGCGATACGGCCAAATACAACAGTATCTGTCAGAGCGTTACCACCCAGACGGTTTTCACCGTGGATACCACCTGTAACTTCACCAGCTGCGAACAGACCAGGGATTACGTTACCGTCAGCGTCCAGAACTTCACAGTTTACGTTGATTTCAACGCCACCCATTGTGTGGTGAACTGTTGGAACACGTGGTGCTGCATAGTATGGAGCTGTGTCGATTGGTGTGGAGTAAAGTGTTCTGCCGAATTCGTCAACAGATTTATCAGCAACGTGTGCATTGAAACCGTCAACTGCTGCAACCAGGTTGTCAGCTGGAACGCCGATCTGTTTTGCCAGGTCTTCCAGTGTGTCAGCTTTGAATGCACGGCCCTGTGCTACCAGGTCATTTGCAGATTCGTTGAAGTTGTTAACTTCGTCACCTGTTGGGTAACAGTCAGAGTCCATAACGATGAACATATAAGAATCTGTCTGTGCGATGAGAGCCTGTGTCATTTCGTCACGACGGCCGCCTTCGTTAACAAAACGGTTACCTTCTTTGTTTACAAAGATACGTCTTTCAACGTCGTGTTCGATGTTACCGGACAGAGAACCTGTTTCTGGGTCACCCAGTGGCAGCAGCTGGATGTTACCCATATCGATAAGGTTAGCACCAACTTTTTCAGCCATAGCGATACCGTCACCAGTTACGCCGGAAGCGTTTGTTGTTTTGATCTGTTCGCCAAGGTCTGCCCACTGTGTGTTGTATTTCTGGCGCATTTCTACGTTACCTGCGAAACCGCCTGTTGCAAGAACAACACCGTTTGTAGCTTTAACAGTAACTTTGTTGCCTGTTTTACCTTCAGCGATAACGCCTGTTACAACGCCATCTTCAACGATAAATTCTTTAGCTGTTGTTTCGTACATTACTTCGATGCCTTCGTGGCTGTCTACGTATGCACCGTATGTTTTGAAGAAGCCTGTACCTACTGGTTCAACTGGTTTGTGTGCACGTGGCCACATACCGCCTGTAACTGTAAATACTTCGCCTTCGATAAATTCCATACCCATGGATTTCAGCCATTCTACGCCAGCCCAAGCATTTTCAACCAGTGTTCTTACGAGTTCTGGTTTACCAGCTTTGTTACCGCCTTCGTATGTCTGTGTGTAGTGGTGTTCAACGCTGTCGTTGTTTGCTTTTGCGATGTCGCTGCCTTCGTCAACTGCGTTCAGAGCGCCACCAGCCAGAGTTGTGTTACCACCCATAGCAGATGTTTTTTCAAGAACCAGAACATTTTTGCCGTTTTCGTTAGCTGTAACTGCTGCAGCCATACCTGCGCCGCCTGCACCAACAACTACAACGTCAACTGTCAGTTCTACGTCTTCTTCTTTTTCAGCTGCAGCTGGTTTGATAGCTTTCAGTGCTTCAACGTCAGCACCTGCCTGTGTCAGACAGTCTGCAACACCTGCCAGAACAGCGTTTGATGTAAGTGTAGCACCTGCTACAACGTCAAGGCCAAGGCCCTGGATATCCATAATTGTTGCTGGGAACTGTTCGATAACTGGTGTACCGATACCGTCAGTTTCTTTGTGGTCAATCTGAATATCTGTGATTTCTGTGTCAGATACTGTAACAGTAACTGTCATTTCGTGCATACCTGTTGCTTTTGCTGTGTATGTACCTGCTTTGAATTTGGCGTCGCTGTTAGAACCGCCGCATGCAACCATGGACATAACCATTGCAAAAACCAGAACAAGTGATGCAACTTTTTTCATGATTTTCATAATCATTCTCCTTGTAATAAATTTGAGTTTATACTCGGGAAGAATTATATCATACTTTCTATATCGATACAAGAATATTTAATATACAGATTTATCGATATATGCACCTTATTGTGCAAACCAGCTTTGTTATGTTATAATATGTATAATATGTTACGAAAACGGAGATTTGTTGTGAACAATACTAAACATTGGGCATCTGTATGGGGAAACGCTGTTTCCATTGCAGAAAACAGACCCGAAAGCTACAGCAAGGACATAACCTTGAGATATCCTGTATATTCACGGTTTGATGGTGACGCTGTGCGCATAACTTTTGACAATTACTGTGGCACCCGGCCTATAACAATAAATAAAACAACAGTTTTTATATACGGAAAATTTTACAAAGTCACATTCGACGGGCGGGATTCTGTCACAATTCCGGCAGGGGAGAATGCAGTATCCGATGCTGTCCAATGCACAGTAACAGCACAGACAGTATTTTTTGTCAGCTTTTATCTGGCGGATTTCACACAGATGCGTTCTATGGTGTTTGCCCGTGGGCCTCTTTCTTCCGGGTCATATGCTATGGGAGACCAGACATACACAGCTGATGTGGATATAAATATTTCCCGCAAAACCCATTATTTCTATTTCCTCAGCAATGTTTCGGTTCTTACAGAAAAGAAAAACAGGGCAGTAGTCTGCTACGGTGACTCAATTACAGCCCAGGACTGGCCTGATTATCTGGCATTGAGATGCCGGACAGAAGGATATGACAACACATCAGTTATCCGCCGTGCAGCATCCGGTACACGAATTCTGAGGGAATACAGCTGTATTACATATGAATCCTACGGTATGAAAGGTGAAAAACGCTTCCATCACGAAGTACCTACAGACGGGGCAGATACAGTAATCATCCAGCAGGGCATAAATGATATTATTCATCCCGTTGGCACACAGGTAAATGCTTTCCGCCCTATGAGCGACCTTCCAACTGTGGAAGAACTGATAGAGGGAATGAAAAAATACATTGCACAGGCAAGAGAATACGGATACAAAGTGTATGTAGGCACACTTCTGCCTATAGGCGGTTGGCGCACTTACGCACCTTTCCGTGAAGAAATGCGCAATCAGTTCAATGACTGGATAAGAACTACAGATCTGATTGACGGATATGTGGATTTTGACAAAGCACTGGCCGACCCTGAAAAGCCCGAATATATGTTGCCACAATACGACAGCGGCGACCACCTGCACCCAAGCGCCGCAGGCTACAAAGCAATGGCTGATGCTGTTATGAAAGAAATCATAGAATAGGGGATAACTGTTATGAAAATACTTAATAAAATTGACCTCCACCTGCATATTGATGGTTCCGCAAAACCGGAAACTGTTTATGAAATTGCACATAAGTACGGCATTGAACCTGAATGCAATATGACATTGGAACAAATCAGGGATTCAATGGTTATTCCTGACGGTCAGTTTGACCCGGATTTCCTCACTTTCGAGCCACCTCTGCGTGCAATGCAGACAGCTGAAGGCCTGTCCCGCATTACAGAAGAGCTGGTGGAACAGCTGGAAAAAGATGGCCTGATTTATGCTGAACTGCGCTTTGCACCACAGTATCATCTGCAAAAAGGTATGAGCCAGGAAGATGCTGTCCTTGCCGCCATTGACGGCCTGGAAAAAGGTCTGGCAAAATGCAAGACACTGAAAGCAGGATTGATTCTTTGTACAATGAACCATTGCGACCCAATGGAAAACCACGATGCCAATATTGAAACAGTACATCTTTCCAAAAAATATCTTGGCAAAGGTGTAGTAGGTGTTGATATGGCAGGCTATGAAGAAAGAATGCCAGAGTATGCTGACCTTTTTGAACTGGCAAAACAGCTGGGGGTGCCTGCTACCACACACAGCGAATTTACAGTAGGTGATGCGCTGAAATATGGCACCACAAGAATAGGTCACGGCTATCAGACTGCTCAGATTCCAGAATTGATAGAATATGTGATTGACAATGGTATCACATTGGAAATGTGTCCGGACAGTTCTCTCTCCAGCGATTACGGCCTTTACGGTGATGAAAGACATCCGCTGTTTGTGCTGTTCCACAAAGGTGGCAGAGTAACTGTAAACACAGATAATATGACTGTTCTCAATACAAATCTGGAGTTTGAGTACGAAATGTGCCGCAAAATGGGCTTTACAGATGAAGATATAGTAAAAATGAACAACTATGCCATCCAGGCCTGCTTTGCAGACGAAGAAACAAAGAAAGAACTGCTGGCAGTACAGCCTTTATAAAAATGCTAAAAAAGTTCCTTGTATTAAAATACAGGGAACTTTTTATTTTGTGTATATAATATGCGATAAAAGTGAATAAACTTTGACAAATACTTGACAAACAGATTTAATTGGCGTAGTATAAATTGTATATTGCAAACGTATCGAAAACTTTTAATGAAAGGATTATGAATATGAGAAAAGTATTGGATTTATGTCTCGATATGCCGGATTTTGAAGAAGACCTTATCCGCACTGCCTGCCATTTTGTTCTGCCAGAATTCAGAGAAGCCTGGGGCGGCTACCGCGAAAACTTCAACGGTGGTATCGAACAGAAACTTGGCCTTAAACTGACAGAAATGGACGCTATCTTTGAAAACGAAGGCAGAGAAGTGTTTATGGAAAAAATCACTGCAGCGGCCCATGCAAATGCACCTACACTCGCTGATTTTATCAAGGAAATGGACGATCTGGGTGTTCGCTGGGGTATGACCTGCCACAACAGCCACGATAACGACAAAACTGCTGCTATCTGTGCACAGTACCCAGACAGACTGGGCGGCTTCTGCTTTGTAAACCCGCTGGACGGTATGAAAGCAGTTCGCGAAGTTGAACGCGGCGTTAAAGAACTGGGTCTGAAAGCTGTTTATATCACCGCATTCAGAACACATCTGCCTGCTAACGACAAACATTGCTATCCAATTTATGCTAAATGTGTTGAACTTGGTGTGCCTGTATTTATCTACTCCAGTATGAACCTTTCCGGTGCTGTACCTTACGACATCGGTCATCCACGTTATATTGACGAAGTTGCACGTGACTTCCCAGAACTGCAGATTATGGCATCAGTTTCCGGTTGGCCTTGGACATTGGAATTTATCGGTCTTGCACTGCGTCATAAAAATGTGTACCTCAATATGGAAACTCACAACCCTGCCCTTATCACAGTACAGGGTTCAGGCTACGAACCATATCTCTACTGGCTGCCAAGAGTACAGGATAAATTCTTCTTCTCATCTGACTGGAACAGCCAGGGCAAAACTTTGGAATACCTTATCGAAGGTGTTGAAAACTGGCCATTCAGCGACGAAATCAAAGAAAAAGTTCTTTGGAAAAACGCCGAAAAAATTTTTGGCATAGAAGTCTAATCACTAAATAATAAACCACGGACTGTAATATACAGTCCGTGGTTTTTGTTTTGTATTTATTGATTGTTGGATAAAGGTGTTATAAAAGTTCAATAAATTGGAGTTTGGCGAACAGATATATTTTTGTACAGCCGTGTAGGGGACGGCGTCCTCGACGTCCCGAAAACCGTGCAGGGGCGGATATTATCCGCCCGTTTAAAAACCACTCAGTTTATTGTTTTGTCATTCTGAGCAACTTGTTGCGAAGAATCTTTGCTTTGGTGCAAGCACAAATTCTTTTTTACGCTGCGCTGGCGTTACTTTTGGCGCAAAAGTAACCAAAACGTGGGTGACGGAGTCGACCGCCGCCAGTGGCGGATGAAGGGAGACGGAGGAAGGGAAAACAACGAGCAGACAAGAGGGGCTTCAGCCCGTCGCAGTATGCGACGATTGTTTTTCAGGGCCATTATGGTTGCGATTCCCCCACGCCCCACAAACGCTGCACAAGTGTGATATGCTCCATCTGCTACAAATTGGGAAAAATTACAAACCTTGCTCACTACGTTCTCTCGCACTGTAATTTTTCCTCGATTTACACAAGCATATCGCCACCTGTAAGCATCGCTGTGCTCTGCTTACCCTGGCTCTCTGCTTGTTCTCCGCAGACTTCGCGATTCATATTCGGGGAAAGTATTTCCCCGAACCCCTTTCTCTTCGCCAAATTCAAATTTTCCTACCACAATCACACTTTAAAAGCGGAAATAAAATAGTCTTCTTCCGGGAAATCACCCAGGTATTTACAGCCAGCATCGGTGTAGAAACTGCGCAGTTTATCATTTCCAGCCCAGCAGTCAAGATAGATGTTTATGCTGTTATTTTCCGAATATTCTTTTACCCAGCGGCAGATTTCTTTGCCCAGACCCTTGCCAATGTAGTCGGGATGCACAGCAAGGTGGTAGAAATACAGCCCGCTGTTATCCTCTGTAAATACGAGGTCAGAATATGTTTTAAGGCCAAAGCAGCCAACGGCATTATCGTCACAAAATGCAATGTAAAAATCATTTATAAAGGAAGCCACAGTTTCTTCGTCCCATGGATATTCCCATTGCATCACGCCTTTTGCCAGCAGTTTCTGTGTGGCGTCATTGAGTATATCTGCAATTATCCGTATATCATTTTTTGTGGCATTTCTGATTTCAATGTACATAAATAAATCTCTCTCTTTTGAAATAACGGCTCTGTACACAGGTACAGAGCCGCAGTTTTTACAGTTTAGATTTTTGCCAGCATATCGTCAACTGTTGGCATATCCATAATGTTTTTAGCATAGTGTGCTTCTTTAACTGTCAGGTCAGCGTCTACATAGAAGAAAGCTGGCAGCTGTTCTTCGATACCTTCGTAGTCACCGTGTGCAAAACCTGCTGCTGCAGCTTTTGCGCCTTTTGCCTGCAGTTTTTCCAGACCGTCGCCCAGCAGTTCCTGCATTGTTTCTGCTGCGTTGATTTCCAGTGTTTTGTAGATTTCCTGTGCTTCGTCACAGATAAGGTGGAATGGCAGTGTGCCGCCAGCCAGGTCTCTCTGAACAATTTCAGGTTTGGACTGCATTACTACAACAACGTTCACACCTTTTTCTACGAATTCGTTGTATCTTTCTGTCAGCATATGTACATCATAACGACATACTGTGCAGCCGATGTAACGCAGAACCATAAACATTGTTGGTTTGCCGTCAACGATTTTTTCGATTGTCAGACCGTTTTCAAATGCTGTGTTTACTGTAAAATTAGGAAATTTATCGCCCTTAACGAGTTTTGCCATGGGTAGTTACCTCCGATTTCTATATGTAAATACATTATACTATATTTGTTTGGATTTTACCAGCAAAATAAAAGGGGAGATGTAAATCTCCCCAAAAGTTTATATAAAATTAGAAGTATTTTTCCAGAACTTCTTTTGCAAATGGCATATCGCCCAGGTTTCTTGCGTAGTGAGCTTCCAGAACGTTCATTTCACCGTCTACTGCAAAGAATGCTGGCAGCTGTGCTTCGTTGCCTTCGTAGTCGCCGTGTTCGTAGCCGTTTTCTTTCATACCCTGAATTTTAACAGCCATTCTTGCCTGTTCTGCTTCGTTCATTTCGCCTCTGTTGTTAGGATCGAAAGAGCCGATTTCCAGTTCTTTGTACAGGCTTTCTGTTGGGTCACATACCAGGTGGAATGGCAGTGTCTGGCCGTTCATATCGCGGAGAACGATTTCAGGTTTGGACTGCATTACAACAACGATGTTTGCGCCTTTTTCAACAAATTCTGGATGAGCAACTGACAGAAGATGTACGTCCATTCTGCATGGTGGGCAGCCGATGTATCTCTGGAACCAGAAGAATGTTGGTTTGCCGTCTACCAGCTGTTCAAATGTAACATCTCTAACGATTTCTGTACCAAAAACTGTGTCCAGTTTAAAGTTAGGCATTTTCATGCCTTTTTCAAGTTTTGCCATAATAAAAATCTCCTTTTCAATTTATTCTATAATAAATTTAATTATGATTAAAGTTTTGCCAGCATTTCATCGATGCCAGGCATATCAACCAGGTTTTTTGCATAGTGACTGAAAGTAACCACACCGTTTTCATCTACCAGTACCATTGCAGGCAGCTGCTGTTCGTTGCCTTCGTATTCGCCGTGTTCAAAACCAAAAGCTTTTGCAGATTTCATCTTTTTCAGTGCTTTGAACAAACCGCCGCCGATAAGTGCCAGCATACTTTTTGCAGGTTCGATATCAAATTTTTTGTACACAGCCTGTGATGGGTCGCAGGCAACTTCAAATGGGAAAGTGCCCAGCGGTGCTTCTTCTTTTACAAGATTTGGGTCGGACTGCAGTACAACCATCAGGTTGCAGTCTTTTGCTGCAAATTCAGCCATTCTCTGTGCATAGATGTGCAGGTCCAGGCGGCATACTGTACAGCCGTAGTAACGCAGAAATACCACATATGTTTTTTTGCCCTGTGCAAATTCAGCAAAGCTTTTTTCGCCTTCTGCATATGGGCTGAGATATGTGAAGTCAGGCATTTTTGTGCCTTTTACAAGTTTCATAATTATCCCTCCATTGTTGCATTATACTGGTAAATAGTATAATATAAAATCAGTACTTACCAATAAATTCTCATATGTAATTATAATATCATTTATTTGATTTTTTTACAATCATAATTCAAAGAATAAAGGAGAAAATATGTCTGTTGATATGAAAATTGTAAACGAAACTATGGAAAATCTGAAAAAACGCCAGTTCCGCCCTTTCTATGTGGAAAAGAAAGAAGATGTACTGCCATTGCTTAAAACAATGGTAAAAGAGGGCGAAACAGTGGCAAACGGCGGCAGCGTTACCCTTGGCCAGTGTGGCGTTATGGACTGGCTGAAAAACGGTGGTTTTAACTACCTTGCACCAACATCTGATATGACCGATGCTGAAAAGAAAAACATCACCCGTCAGCGCTTTTTTGCAGACAGCTTTTTCCTTTCATCAAATGCTATCACAACAGACGGCAGAATATGGAACGAAGACGGCGCATCCACCCGTGTGGCACCGCTGATTTATGGCCCGGACAAAGTGTTTATTGTTGCAGGCATCAACAAAATTGTAAAAACACAGGCAGAAGCAGTTAAAAGAATCAAATGGGTGGCACCACAGAACTGCGCCCGTATAGGCTTTGCCACACCTTGTGTTGAAGATGGCCAGTGCCACAACTGTATGCATTTCCAGCGCAGCTGCTGTACATCAGTAACACTTAGCTACTCCCGTATCCCTGACAGAATAACAGTTATTCTTGTAGGTGAAGAACTGGGTGTGTAACAAAAATAAACGAGAGGAATTTTCCTCTCGTTTTATTTTTACAGTATATCAGTTACAAGTTTTATAAAAATGCCTATCAGCACCACAATCAGCATTTTCTTTACAGCCTTGCCGCCGTTTTTCAGCGCATAGGATGAACCGATATAGTTGCCCAGGGTGTTGGCAACAGCCGCCGGAATTGCGATTGCCCACAGCACTTTGCCCGCCATAATATAGCTGGAAGCCGCAGCGATGTTGGATGAAAGATTGATTATTTTGGCATTGCCGCTGGCTGTGATATAGTCAAAGCCTATAATCAGCGTATACGCAAAAATGAGAAATGTGCCGGTGCCAGGGCCAATAAGACCATCATACATACCTATTATAAAACCAATAATTGCGGCAGCTATGTACATTTTCATACCAAAAAGCTTCTGCACGCCCTCTTCACTTTTTTTGTTGAACAGAACAAATACGGCAATAAATGGCAATACGCAGGTGAATGCAGTTTTCAGCATTGTCTGGTCAATAAGCAGTGCAATCTGACTGCCGGTAAAACTGCCGGCAAAGCTGAGAACAGCGCTGATAATTGCGGTACTCCACTGAATTTTACCGCTTTTAATGTATTTCAGTGCGGCGATGCTTGTGCCGGTGGAGCTCATCACCTTGTTTGTAGCCAGCACATTGTGCATTGGCAGACCTGCCATCATATATGCAGGGGTGGACAGCAGTCCGCCGCCACCAGCCACGGAATCTATAAATCCTGCCAGAAATACCAGCGGACAGATAATCAGCAGTTGTGTTGCGTAATTCATATATCTTTTACCTCTTTTTTACGGTTTATTAACAGTAAATTCATTATATCATCCACTGTTTCCGTTTACAATAATAAATAATATGTGATATACTATATGTTGAATTATTATGTTTTAAAGAGACAGTTATGGTTAATTATCTATATAAAAAATTCAATGCTTTTAAAATAGCACTTGCTGTGCTGTTCCTTTGTATATATTCGGCAGGCGTTGTTCTGGCCGGTGGAAATATCCTGCAGCTGGGACTGTTTGCCATTGGTTGTACAGTATATATTTTTCTGCCTGGCAGAGCTATTTATCACGCTTTGGATATGGACAGCTATTTTCCACAGAATGGCAGATATCACAGTCTTTACTATGTTTTCGGTACAGCTTTTCTGATGTTTGTTTATGTGGCGGGCAAAACTGCAGGCATAGTGTGGTTTCCACCGGTTATACTGCTGGCTATAAGCCTTTTTACAGCCCGCACCAAACCTATCAATACACCGAAAAAATCCACAGCGGACAATATCCAGATGGTGTTTTATTTCCTGCTGTTCAGCTTTGTGATGTTTATATATACTTTCCTTGCTGTGGCAAAGCATACACACCCTACCCGGGCAGGTCAGTTGCTTATCAGCCAGGACTTTATGTGGACTGTGGGCAATGCGGAAAGTATAAAAAATTCTCTGCCACCTACGGATATCCGTTTTGACGGAGTGGTCCTCAAATACCATTATCTCACAGAGTTTGTGGCGGCCGCTATCAGCAGTTTCACAGGCATATCCTGCTATGACATTATGGGCTTTTATATGCAGGGGCTTATGCTGGTGTTTTTCCTTACAGCAATGTACGATTTTGGTAATGTATATTACAATTGTAACGAAGGAAAGACAAACCTTTTCACACTCTCTTTCTTTGCACTTTCATGCCTGAGTCTGTGGAAAGTTCTGCCAAATGGCGCCAGTATATTTACATACAGCCTGCTGGAAGTTGTTATCAGCAATGTAAACAGCCAATGCACATCCCTTGCCTTTCTGGGTGTATTCTGCGGTATGATTGTCAATTTTACCCGCGGCAATACCAAGGGCAGTATCAGCTATTTTGTTACAGTTTTACTGTGTTTTGCAGGGCTTATATTCTCCAAATCTCCAATTGCCGCTATTGTTGCTATAGCTATGGTATGTGCTGCATTGGTGAACCTTCTTACAAACAACGAAAAGAAAGCAATCACAGTAATCAGCTTTGTGATAATGGCTGTGTTTGCGGTTGTATACTTTGGCTATCTTTCTTCCGGCACTGGCAAATCCACAGTGTTCAGTCTTACAAAAACACTGGAATTGGGATATTTCAAAAACTATCTGAATCTGTTTATGAACACAAACCCTACACTGTATAAACTGGCAATCCCTGCTTTTATGCTGATACAGTTTGTGTGTATGGCACCATTCCAGACTTTTACTGTGGTGCCAAAAATGTTGCTGGATGTGTTCAGAATGTTTAAACTGTCATTTGAAAAACTGTGGTTTTACGCCGCAATAGCAGGGGGCACCCTGGCTTTCTTTATCACATACCACGAAGCATTCAGCCAGGTTTACTTTATTTATGTTGCTATTTTCTTTCTGAATCTGCTGGCTGTGGAATACGTTGATTTCACACAGTTCAGATGCAAATACCTTATACACTACCTGCTGATAGTTTTAAGCTGCACCACTACTTTGTTTTTCTATACAAACTTTGGTGGCGGCGGTATCAGACAGTTCCTTTTCCATTATGACAAGCTGGAAAAATACCCTTACACCTGGTGCATAAAAGCGGAAGATGAACTGGCAGGTGGATACCTGCGGGAAAATATGGCAGACGGAGAGCTGTTTATCACAAACCGTACCCACACAGGTGTAGGTGAGGGATTGTCAAATGTTTACACCTGCTTTTCTGGAAAGCAGTCTTATATGGAAGGATTCAAATATACCGTATCCAATATGGGTGTGGACTGGGATACAGTTGTAAAGCCGAGAGTTGACCTTGTGGGCAAAGTTTTCGGCATATATGACCAGCAGGCGGCAGAAAGCGAAGAAATTATCTCTCTCTGCAAAGATAAAAAGATCCGCTATGCTGTTTTCTCCTCTCAGTTTGAGGGCGAAACCACATACTTGAACGAATTTGAAAATGTGTTCAGCGATGGCACAGTTAAAATTTATAAATTATATTGATTTTTTTGGAGGCAAAAATGTCAAAATCACTCTATATCGTAATACCTTGTTATAACGAACAGGAAGTACTGCCTATCACAGCACCGATGTTCCTTGAAAAAATCAACAGCCTTATTGAAAAAGGTCTGTGCAATGAAAATTCCAAAGTGCTGTTTGTAAATGACGGCTCAAAAGATGACACATGGAACATTATCCAGCAACTGGCAGAACAGCACGAAAGAATCTGTGGTCTCACACTGTCAAGAAACCGCGGCCATCAGAATGCCCTTCTGGCAGGTCTTATGTGGGCAAAAGACCGCTGTGATGTGACTATTTCCATTGACTGTGACGGCCAGGACGACATCAACGCAATGGATGAAATGATGAAAAACTACCACGAAGGTTGCCACATTGTCTACGGCGTGCGCTCCAAACGTGAAACAGACACATTTTTCAAACGCGTTACAGCCGAAGGTTTTTATAAATTTATGCACATTATGGGCGCAGAAACTGTGTTCAACCACGCCGACTATCGCCTTATGAGCAAGCAGGCGCTGGAAGGCCTGGCACAGTTCAAGGAAGTAAACCTTTTCCTCCGCGGCCAGGTACCTATGGTGGGTTACAAATCTACAGCAGTTTACTATGAACGATACGAAAGAATTGCAGGCGAAAGCCACTATCCTTTCTCCAAGATGCTTAACCTTGCCCTTAACGGCATTACCAGTCTTTCTGTAAAACCTCTGCGTTACATCACAGGCATTGGTCTTGCAATGGCAGTTGTAAGCTTTGTAATTTTTGCCTATGCTATATTTACAAAACTGTTTGGCAATACAGTATCCGGATGGACAAGTATGATAGCTGTTATGACACTTATTGGCGGTATCCAGCTGTTCTGCCTTGGCATTATCGGCGAATATATCGGCAAGATCTACTCTGAAGTAAAGGCCAGACCAAGATTTATCATCGAAAAAACAACAGAAGACGACAAAGAATAAAATGTTTAAAAAGAGCACTGCCAGGCGGTGCTCTTTTTGTGTCTTATATCAACTTGACAATAGGGCGGTTTTTATAATAAGATAAATATTCAGAACATTTTATATATTATAAGTAATTAACATAAATTTTATCGGAGAGGTTTTAATGGCAAAGAAAACTCAGCGCTATGACAACGAAAGTATCAGCAGCCTTAAAGGTGCCGACAGGGTTAGAAAACGCCCTGCGGTTATTTTCGGTTCTGATGGTATTGAAGGCTGTCAGCACTCAATTTTTGAAATTCTTACCAACAGTATAGACGAAGCCAGGGAAGGTTATGGCAAAAAAATCACCCTGACAAAATTTGCTGACGGCAGTGTGGAAGTAGAGGACGAAGCCCGCGGTATCCCTGTGGACTATAACTCCCGCGAAGAAAGATACAACTGGGAGCTGGTTTTCTGCGAAATGTATGCCGGCGGTAAATACAATAACAACGACGGCGACAACTATCAGTTCTCCCTTGGTCTCAACGGCCTTGGTCTGTGTGCCACACAGTACGCCAGTGAATATATGACAGCAGACATTGTCCGCGATGGTTTTGAATACCATCTGGACTTTCAGCGCGGTGAAAATATCGGCGGCCTTAAAAAGACACCAACCAACAAAAAGAAAACAGGCTCTCGTATAAGATGGAAACCGGATAACCAGGTTTTCAGTGATATTGATGTGCCGGTATCATATTTTACAGATGTTATCAAAAAGCAGGCTGTTGTAAACCCTGGCATAATGTTTGTTTTCAGAAACGAAACAGCAAAAGGCTTTGAAACCCAGGAATTCTACTATGAAAAAGGTATCGAAGATTATGTTGCTGAAATTGTAAGCGAAAACAATATGGGCAAAATCGTCTTCTCTACATCCGAAGCCAAAGGCCGCGACCGTGATGATATGCCTGAATACAAGGTTAAAATGAATGTGGCATACACATTCTCCAACAAGGTAAACAAGATAGAATATTACCATAACTCTTCATTCCTCGAACACGGCGGCTCACCGGACAAAGCTCTGCGTTCTGCTTTTGTCAGCCAGTTTGATGCATTTCTCAAACAGAAAGGCCTTTACAAGAAAAACGAAAGTAAAATCAAGTTTGAAGATATCCAGGACTGTCTGATTTTTGTTTCCAGCTGTTTCTCTACACTGACCAGCTATGAAAACCAGACCAAAAAGGCTATCACAAATAAATTCATCACTCAGGCAATGACAGACTTCCTTAAAAGCTCATTGGAAGTTTACTTTATTGAAAACCCTGAAGAATCGGCCAAAATCGCTGCCCAGGTCCTTGTAAACAAACAGAGCCGTGAACAGGCAGACAAAACCCGCCAGGGTCTGAAAAAGACACTTTCAGCACAGATAGATATTGCCAACCGTGTGCAGAAATTTGTCGACTGCCGCTCCAAAGATGTTTCACAGCGTGAAATTTACATCGTGGAAGGTGACTCTGCTCTTGGTGCCTGCAAAACCAGCCGTGATGCACAGTTCCAGGCACTTATGCCGGTAAGGGGTAAAATCCTCAACTGTCTCAAGAGTGACTACGACAGAATTTTCAAATCCGAAATCATCACAGACCTTATCAAAGTATTGGGCTGTGGTGTTGAAAGCCCTGCAAAATATAAAAACAACGGTATTGCAACATTCAATATTGATAACCTGCGCTGGAACAAAGTTATCATCTGTACTGATGCTGACGTTGACGGCTTCCAGATACGCACACTTATCCTTACAATGATTTACCGCCTTACACCGGCGCTGATCGATGAAGGATATGTATATATTGCAGAATCTCCATTGTACGAAATCAATACAAAAAATAAAACATATTTTGCCTATACAGAGGCTGAAAAAGCTGATGTGCTGGCAAGAATCCAGGGCGAAAAGTTTACCATCCAGCGTTCAAAAGGTCTTGGTGAAAACGAAGCTGAAATGATGTGGATGACAACAATGAACCCTGAAACCCGTCGTCTTATCAAAGTGTGCAAAGCTGATGTGGAACGCACACGGGAAGTGTTCGAACTTCTGCTGGGCGACAACCTCACTGGCAGAAAACAGTACATTGCCGATTACGGCGCTGATTATCTGGATCAGCTGGACTTATCATAAGGAAGGAGTAAAAAATGGCAAAGAAAAAGACAAAAGAACCGGCTGTCAAAAGCCAGACTCTTGATGACAGCGTGGAAATACTGTCTGCCGGTGTGGTGCAGGAAACCCCTATTACCGAAACGCTGGAGCAGAACTATATGCCTTATGCCATGAGCGTTATTGTTTCCCGTGCGCTGCCGGAAATAGACGGTTTCAAGCCTTCTCACCGCAAACTGCTGTACACTATGTACGATATGGGCTTGCTGAAAGGTGCAAAAACAAAATCTGCCAACATCGTTGGCCAGACAATGCGCCTTAATCCACATGGCGACGGGGCTATCTACGAAACAATGGTGCGCCTCTCCCGCGGTAACGAAAGCCTGCTGGTGCCTTACGTAGACAGTAAAGGTAACTTTGGTAAGGCATACAGCCGAGATATGGCATACGCTGCCTCCCGTTACACCGAGGCAAAGCTGGACAGTATCTGTGAAGAACTGTTCCGTGATATTGACAGCGATACAGTAGACTTTGTGGACAACTACGACTCCACAAGAAAAGAACCTACTCTGCTGCCAACCACTTTCCCTAATATTCTGGTAAACAATACTCTTGGTATCGCCGTAGGTATGGCATCTTCCATCTGTTCCTTCAACCTGGAAGAAGTGTGCAACACCACTATAGCCCTGCTGAAAGACGAAGACCACAATATAAAAGATACTCTGCTGGCACCCGACTTTGCAGGCGGCGGCGTGGTACTGTATGACGCCAGCGACATCGACTCTGTGTACAACACAGGCCGTGGCAGCATCAAAGTGCAGAGTAAATGGGAATATATCAAAGGTGATAATCTGATTGAAATCACACAGATTCCGCCTACAACCACAGTTGAAGCCATTATGGACAAAGTGGCAGATCTGGTAAAACAGGGCAAAGTAAAAGAAATCAACGATATGCGTGATGAAACAGACCTGCACGGTCTCAAACTTACCTTTGACCTGAAACGTGGTCAGGACCCAGAAAAACTGATGGCAAAACTGTTCAAATCCACTCCACTGGAAGATACATTTTCTGCCAACTTCAATGTGCTTATCGGTGGTGTGCCGCAGGTGCTGGGCGTAAAAGAAATCATCAATGAGTGGATTGCATTCAGAAAAGAATGTGTAAAACGCCGCACCTACCACGACCTTAAAGGCAAGCAGGCTCGTCTGCACCTTGTAAAAGGTCTGGAATATATCCTGTTGGATATTGACAGGGCAATTGAAATAGTTCGCGAAACAGAGGACGAAAAAGAGGTTGTTCCAAATCTGATGATAGGTTTTGGCATTGACGAAATCCAGGCTGAATATGTGGCCGAAATCCGTCTGCGCCAGCTTAACAGAAACTATATTCTTAAAAGAATAGAAGAAAAACAGCAACTGATTGAAGAAATCGCACAGCTGGAATCAATTCTGAAAAGCGACAGCAAAATCAAAAAAATCATCATCAAAGAGCTGGAAAATGTAATCAAGAAATACGCAAAACCAAGAAAGAGCGAAATCCGCTATGGTATGCCTGAAGTAATTGTGGAAGAAAAGGCAGAAGAAATTCCAGCCTACCCTGTAAATATCTTCACCACAGAGCACGGCTATCTGAAAAAGATTACACCACAGTCTTTGCGTATGTCCGGTGAACATAAACTCAAGGACGACGACAAAATCGTTCTTCACCGGGAAACAACAAACGATGCTCACTTGCTGTTCTTCACAGACAAGGCATCTGTGTACAAAACAAGAGCAGCCGCCTTTGACGATACAAAAGCCAGTGTGCTGGGTGAATATGTGCCTGCAAAACTGGGTATGGATGATGGCGAATCGGTTGTAAAAACCATCGTTGCAAAAGACTATACAGGCTTCCTGCTGTTCTGCTTTGATAACGGCAAGGTGGCAAAGGTACCGATGTCAGCCTATGAAACAAAGACAAACCGCAAAAAACTGATAAATGCATTTTCTGACAAGCAGAAGCTGGTGGATATACTCTACTTTACTGAAAATACAGATATTGTCCTGATTTCCACAGTAAACAGAGCGCTGGTTGTAAACACTTCACAGATTCCTGAAAAGACAACCAAAAACTCCATCGGTGTTCAGGTACAGACACTGAAGAAAAACCAGTCTGTAAAATCTGCCATTACCCTGGAACAGGCACAGCTGGAAAATTCTTCCAAATTCCGTACTAAAAATATTCCTGCAGCAGGCAGTTTTCTCAAAGAAAACGACATTGCACAGCAGCTGACATTTGACCGGTAAAATAAAAAGAAAGCAAATTTATTTTCTTTTGCGGGCAGCACCGATAAAGAAAAATCCTTTGCTTTCTGTATAAGTAAGAGTTTTGTTTATGCCTGCTGGCGTAAACGTTTCTCTTACAGTTTATGGATAAGAGAAACATTTCCCGTATCCTTGAATCTATTATTCCGCAAATTTAGCAGAAATACACAATAAAATCGTATTGCAAAAAAATTCCTTTTGTGATATAGTTATTAGGTCATAAAGTATGAAAGGTTAGATACTATGGGTATTTTAGAAATTATCAGTGGCGTACTGCTTATTGCTTGCAGCGTTGTTATCATTCTGCTGGTTCTTGCACAGCAGCCAAGTGGCGGCATGGGTGCAATCGGTGGCGGCGATATGTTCGCAGATATGAGCTCCCGCTCTACAGATGCTAAAGTTGCACAGGTTACAAAATTTGCAGGTATTGCATTCTTTGTATTTGCTGTTGCAGTTAGCGCTATCAACGCATTTGCAAAATAATTATAGTAAATAAGCTTAAAGCCGTTGCAATATGTAACGGCTTTTGTCATTTTAAACACGAATATTTTGCCTCGGGCAATTCACAATATATCAAAAAGAAAGAATTACAAATGTCTATTAAAGAACGAATTTTAAAAGATCTGCAGGCAGGTCCTGTAAAATACAAAAAACTGCAGTCCAGATACAAAGCCAGCAAAAAGTTTTTCCAGGCTATGGAAGAACTTTACCAGGCAGGCAAAATTACTGAAAGAAACGGGTATATCCATCTGGTTATGCCAAAGGAAAAGAAAAAGAATACAGACCCATCCCTGATGGCAGGCACAGTGGTAAAACTTACCGAAAACTTTGGTTTTGTACGTGTGCCAGAACTGGAAAAGGATGTGTTTGTCTCTGGCCGTCTTATGAAAGGTGCTGTGCCGGGGGACGAAGTACTGATTAAAAGGGTGCGCTCTGCTTCCCGTGATTTTGAAGGCGAAATAGTTGAAATTACAAAGGAAAAAAACAGCCTTGTTGGCGTGGTTACAAACGTGGGCAGACAGATTTCAGTTATGCTGAAAGAATGTCAGTATGTTGTTATGAAGGCTGAAAACAAAGCGCCTGTGGTTATTGATGACATTGTTATCATCGATGTTACAAACCGTGGCTCAAGCCACAGCCGTCTCGGTTGCCGTATTACAGAAGTTATCGGCAAGGTATCTTCTTCACAGAAAGCTGTGCAGGTGCTTCTTGCGGAGAAAAATGTGCAGACAGAATTTCCACAGTCAGTTATCAGCGAAGCCAGAAAGATTATTGCTTCTACAGACCTGGAAACAGAGTTCGCAAAACGTACCGACCTGCGCAATATGCCGATTTTTACTATCGACTCTGCATCAACAAAAGATATAGACGATGCAATCTCTATAGAAAAAACAGATAAAGGCTACAAGCTGGGGGTTCATATAGCTGATGTCAGCTTTTATGTGCGTGGCAGTAGTGAGGTGGATAAAAACGCCTTTGATCGCGGCACATCCATTTATTTTGGTGACAGCGTTATCCCGATGTTGCCAAAGGAATATTCCAACGATGTTTGTTCTCTCAACGAAAACAGCGACCGTCTGGCATTTTCCTGCTTTATATGGTTTGACAAAGCCGGAAATATCACAAACTATAAGTTTGACAAAACAGTTATCCGCAGCAGGGTAAAAGGCGTTTACAGCGAAATAAATGATATACTGGCAGGCAATATTTCATATGAAATGAAAGCAAAATATTCCCAGGTGTGGGAAGAAATTTTCACAGCAAAAGAACTGTATGGTCTCCTCAGGGCAAGACGCGTTGCCCGTGGCAGCATGGATATTGAAAGTGATGAAGCATATATCATCTTTGATAACAAGGGCAAGGCTGTTGATATCAGAAAAAGAGAACGTGGCCAGTCTGAAATGATTATCGAAGAATTTATGCTGCGGGCCAATAACTGTGCTGCAAATCTTGGTAAAAAACATAATCTGCCATTTGTTTACCGTGTACATCAGCAGCCGGATGCGGAAAAGCTGTTTACATTGAAAGAAAATCTGGGCAGAATCGGTTTGTCACTTTCCCAGGATAAAAACAAGACCCTGCAGCAGGCTATGAGCGAACTGCTGGACAAAACCCGTGATACTAATCTGCAGAACGTAGTACACAGGCAGATACTGCGCAGTCAGTCCAAAGCAAAATACTCACCGGACCCTATCGGTCACTTCGGTATCGTGCTGGAAGACTATGCACATTTCACCAGCCCTATCCGCCGATATGCCGACCTTGCTATTCATCGCATTCTGTCAGAATATGTGGCAGGTGCCAACAGCGAAAAAATGTCCAAGCGTTTTGGCAAATTTGCGCCTAACCGGGCACAGCAGGCTTCAAATACAGAAATAGTTGCAATGAACGTGGAACGCGATGCCACAGATATATACAAAGCTGAAATTATGGCTGACCATATCGGCGAAGTTTACAGCGGTACAGTTTCAGGTGTAATGAGCTATGGTGTGTATGTTGTACTGGACAACACAGTTGAAGGTCTTGTTCACATTTCTCTTCTGGATATGTTCAATCCTATACTCAACGATGGCTATAGCCTGTCCTGCTCCATCACCGGTGAAACCTATAAAATAGGCGACACAGTTTCAGTAAAGGTTATAGGCACAGATATTCTCAATGGCAATGTGGACTTTGCTATGGCCGATACCGAGGTTATTGATACACCAAAATCAAAATCTTCACAGCCAAAACAGCGCAAATCAAATGAAAAACGCTTTGAAAAACAAAAAGGCAAAAAATCTCCACAGAAAACAAAATATAAAAGAAGATAAAATAGAAAACAGAGTAGTGAAAACTACTCTGTTTTTTCTATTTCAGTGAGATATTCCTCCAATGCATCAAACAGCAGCCTTATACTGTCGGCGGTTTTCTGGTCGATTTTAAAATCTTCTGTTTTAAATCCGGCACTGGCCATAAGGTCGGCGGCTGTGCCGTCTGCCACTTTTTCGAACACATATTCTACGCTGTGCAGGGCGTCCAGTGCTTCATCCTTGTAATCACAGTTTTCCAGAAATTCTTTTACAGTGGCTTTTACTGTTTCTTTGTCAGCAATGTTATCCTTTGCCCAGGCTAATACATCCTTTGCGGCGGCAAAAGCCTTCAGGCTTGTACCAGCTGTGCCAGGCTGTGTGGTATTTACCCATTCTCCCAGCTTTCTCATCAAAGTAACGTCATAATTTTTTTCAATCTGTGAAGATGATACTTCAGTTTTTGCCTCTGCATTGCAACCCAGCAAAAGCAGGCATAATGCTAAAATGGCTATATATGATATTATCTTTTTCATAAAATCACCTCTTCATTGTAATGTTACCATATATTTGTGAAAGAAATGGTAAAATTATGTAAACAAAAAGCAGATGTTTCCATCTGCTTATGTCATTAATCCATATTGTAAAATTCTTTTTCATTTTTCAGAATATTGCATACAGGGCAGGAGTCAGCTCTTTTAATCAGTTCATCTTTCTTTTCCTGTGGAATATCTGCGTCAATTTCAATTTTTTTGTAGAATTTTGATACGCCCGGTGTGGAATTGTCCATATCAACCATAACAGTTACATTTCTGAAAGCCAGACCTTCTTCGTTCATCCAGCGGCGAATCATAATGTTCATACAGGCAGCATAGCCGCTCAGTACCAGCTGGCCTGGGCGCATATCAATACCTGCACCACCGATGTCTGTACCCTGGTCAGCGTAAACAGCGTGAAAGCCTTCTGCATCCAGTTTCATTTCTGTCAGATAATCTTTGCCGCAACTTTTAGCAATAATCATATTTGGTTCTCCTTTGTACATCATTTTCTGTAATTATATATGATATTTCCCCCATTTACAATACAGCATTAGATACAAAATTATTTTCTTGCAAACAAGTACACAAGTATAGTATAATACTAAAGTTCGAGTGTAAAACACTGTTTAAACAATTTAACATATGAAATATTTATGGAGGAAATCAAACAATGACTGCTATAGTTATTAAACTTCTGGTTGTTTTTCTTGTAGTTATGGCTCTTGTAGCTAAAAAACAGCCAATCTATGTAGCTGTTACAGCAGGTGCTGTTGTTACTTGGGTGCTTTATGGTATTCCAGTTGCAGACGGTATTGCTGCTATTATCAAAGCTTGCACATCCTGGTCCACACTTCAGCTGATTGTAGTTATGTACCTTATCACATTCCTGCAGAAAATGATGGGTCAGCGCGGTGCTATCGACAAAGCACAGAAAGGTCTGTCATCTCTGTTCAACAACCGCTGGGTTAACTGTGCTGCAGCACCAATCTTTATCGGTATGCTGCCTACACCAAACGCTGCATTTATCGCAGGTGACATCGTAAAAGCATCTGCTGACAAATATATGAAACACGACGAAATGGCTGTTACAACAACATATTTCCGTCACGTTTCCGAATCTTTTATGCCTACATACGGCGCTATCATCCTGGCTATCAGCCTTGCTGGCATCACAGCTGGTGAATTCGTAGTTGGTATGTTGCCAATCGTAGCATGCATCATCGCTTCCGGCTGTTTCTGGTTCCTGCGTGGCAAAGTGCCAATGGCAACAGGTGAAGCAGCATCCACAAACAAAGGCAAAGATGTTAAAGATATCTTTGTAGGTCTGTGGCCAATTCTTGCTATTATCATTCTTGTGGTTGTTGCAAAAATGCCTATTTACGTTGCAGGTGCAATCATCATGGTTGCTTACTTCTTCCTGCACAAATTCTCATTCAGCGAAGTTACACCAAACTTTGCAGCATCACTTCAGTTTAAACTGTACCTGAATACATTTGCAGTTATGACACTGAAAGAATTCCTGACAGCTTCAGGTGCTATCAACGCTCTGCCAGACTTCTTTGCTCAGCTGCCAATCCCAACATTTATGGTATTTATGCTGATCTTCTTCTTTGGTTCCATCGTTTCCGGCTCCCAGACAATCATCGGTCTGTGTATGCCTGTTGCTATGGCTGCTATTCCAAATGCAGGTCTGCCAGCAGTTTGTCTGCTGATGGGTACAACATACGCAGCAATGCAGATGTCTCCAACACATATCTGCCTTACACTTACAGCAGAATACTTTGATATCTCACTGGGCGACCTTATCAAGAAAACACTGCCAGCAGTAGCAACAACTGTTGTATTCACAGTTATTTACTACCTGGCATGGACAACATTCCTTGCTTAATTCAAAGAATCAATATTGCAATTTACAGACACAGCACAACGCTGTGTCTGTTTTTGTTTGGCAGAATTGCACAGGTCAAACAGCGTGTAGAATTTTCTGCATTTATTTGGTATAATGCTGTCAGATAAATTTGAATTTGGCAAATAGTTAACAGATATAAAATATACATTTGTCTGTTATAATGTGTTTAAGAGAAATCGACTTTTACGGAGTATCTTTTATGGAATATAAACAATTTAGAGATTTTCGAAAAAATTTTTATCAGGAATTAAAAAAAACTACCAGAACAAGAAAAGTAAAACTTTCTGCTGAGCAGGATATTTATAAGAAAGATAGTCCGTATTTTTATAATGTTTGGTATCAGTTAGAAGAAGTAGAAAATGGTGAAGCTGTTTTTATCTTGGATATCAGCATAAAGTATCATCGTTTTGATGAAT
>JAFZGF010000036.1 GCA_017555565.1 Oscillospiraceae bacterium | reverse complement strand
GGTATTTATCTTTCATTGTGTATGCTCCTTTCGTTCGAACAAAGGGGAACAGGCGTTCCGTTGAAAAGTATTTTACAACATAGCCACTGTCGAAAAACAGCGGAAAATGCTGTATTCATAAATTTTTCAAAATTACAACAAGGTGAACACACATAAGGAAGTGAATTAAAATGACCGATATGGATAAATACGCGATATATTTGCGCAAATCAAGGGAAGATTTAGAAGCTGAAAAGAACGGTGAAGGGGAAACCCTTGCAAGGCACAAAAGACTTTTAACAGATTATGCAGCGAGAAACGATATGTTTGTTGCGCATATCTATGAAGAAATCGCTTCAGGCGATACCATTTCAGCAAGACCAGAAATACAGCAACTCATTAAAGATTGTTACGCTGGGCATTACAAAGGTATCATTGTGAAAGATGTTGACCGTTTAGGTCGTGGTAATCAAGGTGATATGCAAACGATTCTTGACTGCTTTAGTTATTCGAACAGAAATGAAGGTGTTCTGATCTGTACGCCAGTAAAAACATACGATATTGCGCACAATCCAGTTGACCGCAAATATGTTGAATTTGTTATGTTTTTTGCGCGTCTTGAATACCAAGAAATTAAACAGCGTTACGATGTAGGAAAAAAGCAAGCGATAGTTGAAGGCAACTATATGGGTGCAAGCAGACCATACGGCTATAACAAGGTGGCAACAAAAACTTCAAAGACTTTAGAAATCAATAAAGAAGAAGCTCCTATTGTGCAGAAAATTTTCAAATGGCGCGTGGACGAAAACATGACACCTGGAGCTATTGCACGTAGATTAACCGCTGCTGGTGTTCCAACATATACAGATGTCGGTGAGTGGCGGACAAGTACAGTAAAAGATATTCTGATGAACCCTACCTATATCGGTAAAGTTCGCTGGAACGACAGAATGACCATCAAATCAATGGTAGATGGTAAACTTGTAGCAAGCCGACCACGTTCTAACCACACTGCACACTATATGGAATACGATGCAAAACACCCTGCTATCGTTTCAAAGGAACTGTTTGAGGAGGCGCAAAAAGGCTTTCATAGCGACAAAACAAAAGCTAACCTTGAATTACAAAACCCACTCGCAGGCCTGCTTGTTTGCCAAAAATGTGGTTATGCAATGACTTATAATGGTTTCAAGAAAACCAACGCGAAACCAAGAGTGTTGCACAGACCATCAAAACTGTGCAAGGTAAAATCTGCAATGTTATCAGACGTTATAAACGCCTTCATTTACGGGTTAAAGCAGTATTTAGCTGATTTCGAAGTTAAGATAAACAATCAACCTGATGTTGATGAAAATGAGATACAAGGGCAAATTCAAGCGTTAGAGAAAGAGAAAAAGAAAATAGAAAAGATACTTGATAAAATATTCGGCGACTATGAATCTGGTATTTACACTGCTAACGAATTTGTACAGCGTAAAGCAAAGCATAACAACAGAATTGAGCAGATTGAAAAGCAAATCAAGGAGCTTGAGAAAACTATTCCAGAAAAAGAAGAATATCAAGAAAAAATCAGTTCCCTCTATGAAGCTCTCGACCTGCTGGCTGATCCTGATGTTGGGGCAAAAGATAAGAACGAATACCTCAAAACATTCATCGATAGAGTTGAGTTCAGCAGAGAAAACAACGATGAATTTATACTTGATATTCAATTAAAATAAGCAAAATAAAAGGAACAAACACAAAAGTGCTGTTCCTTGCTTTAAAACGCTAATATGTATGATTAATGTGCTATATTTACTGCTCGTTAATCATACATATCACAGCCTTTACACTGAAAGGATGATATATTATGACAACAATTAGAGTGGTATGGAAAGACCAAAACGGAAAGCCTTGCCCACCTGCAAAATACCGCAAAGTCACAATAACAAGATACAATAACGGCTGGGTGCTTGACCTACCCGGCGATAATAACATATACGCTTCGCAAGACTGTGCGAAGAACGCTATTGATGAAATCTTAGGTGGTACAGCTCGCCGTAATGTCGAGAAACGACTTCTGAAAGGTGTCAAAATTATAGGGCAAAAATAATTGTACTGGAGTTTTTCCTTTGCTTAAATTTTCTAATTTGTAATTATAACACATTTCATAGCAATAAAAAAAGCCCACCGATTAAAGTGGGCTTTCTGTTTGTATTAAAAAGGACACTTTCGATGTCCTTTTGCTGTGGTGTGGTTACATTGGACCAGATGGTGCTATATCTTTTGCCACACACCAAATCTGATAATTGCTTTCATTCAAAACAGCTATTTTTGCTACACCGTCTTCCACTTTAAATATTACTGGTAAACAATAATGACCCATTTCATTTATGAGCAAAGCATTTCTTATATCAAAAGATAACAATTCTTCATTTGTGTAATATTCTGTAAAATCTTTGTCTTTACACAGATAATTGTCATAATCCATATAATAAACACCACCGCCAACAAATTTAGGGTCAAGCTGTTTTACAACTTCTTGTTCTTCGTAGATTGCAAGTGTGATTGTTTCGCCTAATTCTTTAGCCCACTCAATGTCTATCAGTGTACCCATATCAACATAAAGTTGAATAAAATCGGCATAACCATAATCATTATTAGAAATCCACACAACACCATCTTCTTCGTAATAGTTCAGCGGTATTTTTACACTATTAACAACAGCAGTGTATTTTGACTGTGAATTTGGTGTGATTGTTTTTATCTCGTCAGGTATTGTGGAAATCGTATAAGTGATATCTCCATTTTCTTGCCCCGTCACACTCTGCTCTGGCACAATTTCAACCATTTCTGTTTTTGTGCCGAATGGTGGATTTTCAGCGATAGCTTCAAGAGCACCGTATTCAGTGTTTGCTTCGGTTTTGATACCCCAAGCATTTGCTAGTTTTCTAAATAAGTTTGTATAAGCCATACTTATCTACCTCCATCAAGGCTCGCCGATGGCGTCATAACCGCCGTTAGCTGCCAGTGAAACGATTGCTGCGTTAAACAGTGTGAGAACTGCATTTGAAACTGTAAGGCTACCTGTGAAGAATGAAGCCAGCAACAGTACGATAAATGCGATTACATAACTTACCCAACGAGTAGGAATGTCTTTCAGTTTGCCTGAGTTTTTAACAAGCTGTGTAAGCAGACCTGTTGCGATAATAGAGCCGCCGTATGAACCCAGAATAGTCCAATCAACAAAATTTTCGAACATCATTTATGATATGCCTCCAAGTCTTTAATGCGATTATTAATCACACTAATTTTTTCTTCGATAACAGGTATGCGCTCAGCAAACCCGTTGTGAGCGCGTACCTCTCTTGTCAGTTCTGAGATTTTTTCGTCAGTACGAGCCTGCTGAACTGCCTGCTCCTGATGAATTTTATTATTGCTTGCGCTGTTCGTAATGATAACCGCCAGCACGCTTGCTGCCCCTGTAATCAGAGCTACTACAATGCTTTCCATTATTTCACCTCGTAGCCCTTGATCCGCAGTTCTTCTGCGAGAGCAATGAATTTTTTGATATCACCCTGTGACGCATTTACAGTGAATGTCTGCATTACAGGTTTGTAATCTTTCTGGTAGCCGTTAAGGCCCGCGTTTTTAATTACTGTAGGGTAATTTACATAGCAAGTGTTCATATCCACGTTACCACTAATGCCGTTTACTTTACCCTTGCTTGAATACTGCCACATACCGATGTCGCCTTTGTATGTGCATTTCTGAGCATAGTGAGCCACCCAATGAGCATAAGATTTAAGTTCGCCGTCATTAAGGTGTGAACTATACCAAGATGTAGAAGCATATACGCCAGCGAAATAGCCTTTGCTTTCCATATGCTCACAGAACGCTTTCACTGCTGCTGTGCGGTCTGCTTTACTGATATGGTCTGCTCTACCCATACGAACAGGTGAACTTGAATACTCTGTGTCAATGAAAATAGGGAACGCAGGCAGAGCTGGTTTCACCTGATTTAACAGTTGGATAGTGTATTCAGCTTCAGCTTTACCCTCAGTAGCGTTTTTAGCCTGAGAGAAGAAATACACGCCCCACGGAATATCGTTGTCAACGCAACCCTTAACATTCTCTACGAAGTAAGGATCAGTAACAAGTGTACCCGCAGAAGCATAGCCACGGTAGCCACAGCGAATGATTACGCCTTTAATACCGTCAGCCTTGACCTTCTTAAAGTCAATTTTTTTCTGAAATTTTGAAACGTCAATAACTAACATAGTATCGCCTCCTGAAAAGTGGTGACACTCGGAGGTGTTCTGTTATTTAGTCATAATTTCCTCAGCCTGCGCTGGGGTAATTAAACCCTTAGCAACGTAGTTTTTCAAATCTTTGATTTTGCCAGCTTCGTAGAGAGCTTTAATTCTTTCAAAAATCATATTTTAAACCTCCATCGCAATAAGAAGTTCATCGATAACCCGCAGAGCTTCTTCGTTTTCGATTTCAAGTGCTGTTTTCTGACCGATTGTAAACCAGATTTCGCCGTTCAGCTTATCTTTAATTTCGGCAGCGTAAACGAAGTTTTCGAGAACTTCTGTATCTGTTTTCAGTTCACCATTTTCGTCTGTGTAATTCATAGTTACTTCAATAACTGAAAGGTTATCAGAGTTTGTCAGCAGTGCTTTCAGTGTGTCCAGACCGATAACACCATCAGCGAGTACAATGTCACGGCAGTTTCTTGTTTCGCCGTTGATATATTTTTTCCCGTTGTTATAACACATAATAATCGGCAGTTCTCTGCCGTTTGAGAATTTAATTTTCATATCATGTTCTCCTCTATTCTAATTTTGCACCTGTGAGATAGAATGTAGCTTGTCTTGAGTTTTCATAAGTTTTTACTGCGTATACACCTACCACATAAGAGCCAGTTACACCGCTTATATCAATTTCCCAAGTCACATCTTTTTGTGTAGTTGCCTTTTTATCTGCAAATATATTTGATGCTACAAAAGGTATCATATCTTTGTTTTTTCCGTCTTTATAAGACGGTTTTCCGTCTGATAATAACCCGCCGATAATATAGTTATAACTATCCCACCTTGTATATAGGGAAGAAAATGTCAATGTTAATTTACTATATCCTGTAACATCAATCGCATCTGTTGTATACCAACCAGCAAGGCAGCCGTCGCCGCTGTCGTCACTGCCATTTTTTGTGTCTGCAAATAAGTTTGTTGGCGAGTTGTCTGTCACTGTAGGTGTTTGAGAGCCAGAATTCTCTCTTGCTGTGTGACTGCTCCAACCCACATTTTTGCCTGTGCCACTTGTGAATAAAGGCATTTCAGCACTATACACCAGCGTTGCGGTAGAACCAATCATCGCATATCTTTTCTTCACCTGTGTGGCGGTGCTACCAATCATTGCATATCTCTTTTTCACCTGCGTAGCAGATGTATTATAAGCATACATTTTAGGCATAATATCACCGCCTTAGATTACGTTAATAAAGTATTTCACAGACTGCAATGTGCCTGTTGTGTCACTTTCACGAGTTTCCTCGTTAAAAATACCACGTGTTGTTCTGGCTGTTTCATAGGCTATTGCATTACCTGTAAAAGTGCCGCCAGCTATTGGCATTTGCTTGTTATTTGTTACGTTGCCAAGGCCTACCT
The DNA here is from genome assembly GCA_017555565.1 of Oscillospiraceae bacterium. Taxonomy (GTDB): domain Bacteria; phylum Bacillota; class Clostridia; order Oscillospirales; family Ruminococcaceae; genus RGIG3102. Next base: position 442 of record JAFZGF010000036.1, on the reverse strand, counting down.
GTGAGGCTGTAATATCTGAGACATCTGCTATCGAAGTCCAAGCCAAAGACCAGCCATTATGGTTGCCACCTCGGTGATAAATTTTACCTGTAGGCAAAGCAAAGAACATCTGGCGAACGTTACTGCCTTCCGCGATATTAAGAACATATCCATATCTGTTCGGCTGCCCTGTTAAAACATTTTCTAAACTAAAATAGTAAATGCCTGTTCCGAGAGATAGCCATCTTTCTATAGTATCATTGGTAGCGCTTGTGATTACGTTGTTACCGCCGAACATTATGGCTTTCAAGTTTGCTGCATTAATTGGTGTGCCTTCAACTGTTGGTTCGTCAGCGCGTTCGAGTGTTATGTACTCAAAACTGCCGTCAGCTTTTGTAACCTTGTACCTGTTAGGATAGGTCGGTACTCGGTCAGTCCAGTTTGTTGCCATATTTTAAACCTC
>JAFZGF010000035.1 GCA_017555565.1 Oscillospiraceae bacterium | reverse complement strand
TTTTCAGGGAATTTACCCGAGGAATCTTTGCAATTAAAGAAACATAAAAATAATTGCTCTACAGAAAGCTGTAGAGCAAAGATTCTTCGACTCGTTACACTCGCTCAGAATGACATATTACCACTTTAGTGGTTGTAGTGCCTGTAATGCAACAGACAGACTGTCAGTGCCTCTTAAAAGGTGAGCAGGTAATATGCCTTTTTAGGGCTTGTGCATACCACCTTAGCTGGTGGTTTTGATTTACTGGCTGTGGGAATTTACTTCTTCATCTTTTTATCCAGGTCATCCAGAACTTTTTTGTACGGCATAAGCATGCCCTCGTTCATATTGTTGCCCAGCTTGGACTTGATTTTAGGGTTTGAAATCATAGCGCCCACAAGGTACATAAACAGCATAGTGCCTGGCTTTTTCTGTGGAAAATCATACTGTCCGTGCCGTTTGTAGAATTTGTGGTCAGCTTTCATCATACCCTGCATCTGCCATATAAGGTCGCGGAAAATCTTCATACCGCCCACACCCCAGAAATTGGCCGGCTGGGTGTTTTTGTTTTCAAGCGAATACACCAGATTTTCTGCCAACATATCTATTTCGCGGTCCGGGTTGGTCTCATCAGTGGCTATACCTGCAAGAATATTACCACCCACCTGAGCGCGCCCTTCGATAATTGTCTGCAGATTGAATTCCTGCCCGTAAGGCCCGCTGATAAGATAGCCCATAGGCATGCCCATTGTAACTGTGCGGTGTCCGTTGCAGAACTGACGGTCATCATACAGTTTGAAGCGACTGCCCATTGAATGGTCTTTTATGCTGAAAGCATAGATGATAGCCTGGCCGGTTTGTACTTCGTTGCGGAGAAAATCGTCAAAGCCATCTTTATAGATACACTTACCGTCTGCTGCACAGTTGAAACACCCCAGACAGCCGCCGCTGAAAGGATATTCGTTGAGATTTACAATTTTTGTTTTTACCGGCAGAACTGCTGTGAAACGGTGGATCATCGCTTTAAGACTGATGTCGTTTTCAGTGCAGTCAGTTACAATAACCACTTCCCCGGCCTTTTCAATGGCAGTCTGTGGGACAGAGGCCATAACCGGTGTGTAGCTGGCTGGTTTGTATGACACAGGTTCGCAATAACCTTTTTTCACACTCCAAAGAAAATGCTTCCAGAATGCAACAGCCTCCTGCTGACCCTTTTTCTTTGTAAGGTCGTCCATATCAGCAGACAGACCGCGGACAAATTTCAGCCCCAGGTCTTCGCAGTTGTCCTGCACATATCTGTGGGCGGTGACATCATAAAAATGTTTTGAGGTGGTGATCTGTGTGGCATATTTACCCCGCAGGTCAACACCGCTTTGTTTAAGCAGCTGTATAAATCTGTGCAGCTGGTAAGGTGCAATAAATGTGTATACCGGATATGAAAACAGCAGCACATCTGCTTTTTCCACTTCTTCGATTACAGATGAAAAATCCTTTTCCAGTTTTCTTATCTGCTGGCCTGCGTGAATTGTGACAAATTCGTTTCTTGTATCCAGCTTTTCTATGTAATTTACTGTCTGCCAGGTGATGGAATATCTCCCTTTTGGACTGCCGTTAATAACCAGTATTCTCATTTGCGCCTCCGCTTTGTTTACTTTTAAACCTTACTTGAAATTATAGCAGAAAATTTAAATTTTGCCTATATTATCGAGAAAATTGTTGACAAAACCTCCAAGTTAGTGTATACTAACCACTATTGGTTAGCTTGTGCTAACTCAAAAGCTCCTTCAGAGCACGAAAGGATTATATTATGAGAACACTGAAAGATGTAAAAGTTGGCGACACAGCCACTGTGGTTAAACTTCACGGTGAAGGCCCTGTACGCCGCAGAATTATGGATATGGGCATTACAAAGCGCGTGGAAATCAAAGTGCGCAAAGTTGCCCCGCTGGGTGACCCAATGGAACTGACAGTTCGTGGTTACCAGCTGACACTGCGTAAAGCTGACGCAGAAATGATTGAAGTAGTATAAGAGGATTTTATATATGAGCATTAAAATTGCACTTGCCGGCAACCCTAACTGTGGTAAAACATCACTGTTCAATGTGCTGACCGGTTCCAACCAGTATGTAGGCAACTGGCCTGGCGTTACTGTAGAAAAGAAAGAAGGCGGTCTGAAAGGTTATGAAGATGTAATCATCCAGGACCTGCCAGGTATTTATTCCCTGTCACCATACTCTCCGGAAGAAGTGGTAACACGTACATACCTTGTAAACCAGCACCCAGATGCTATTCTGAACATTATCGACGGCACAAACATCGAAAGAAACCTGTATCTGACAACACAGTTGCTGGACCTGGGTTATCCTGTTGTAATCGCAGTGAATATGATGGACCTGGTACGCAAAAACGGAGACAACATCGATATTGAAAAGCTGAGCAAAGCAATGGGCTGCCCTGTTGTGGAAATTTCCGCACTGAAAAACGAAGGCATTGACGCTGCTGTGGAAAAAGCAGTGGAACTGGCTAAAAACCACACACACGGCGATGTACCACACGTTTTCAAAGGCAGTGTGGAACACGCTCTGGCACATATTGAAGAATCCATCGAGGATGTGGTAGATAAAACATATCTGCGCTGGTATGCCATCAAACTGTTTGAACGTGACGAAATCGTACAGCAGGAAATAAATCTGCCTGCAGAAGTTATGGCGCACGTTGAACAGCACATCGCAGACTGTGAAGCAGAAATGGATGACGATGCAGAAAGCATTGTGGCTGACAGCCGCTATTCCTACATCAGTGATGTTTGCAGCCGCGCTGTTAAAAAATCCGGTGAAAAACACAGAGTTACACTTTCAGGTAAAATAGATAAAATTGTTACAAACAGAATTCTGGCCCTGCCAATTTTTGCAGGTGTTATGTTCCTGATGTACGCCATCGCAATGGGCGGTTACTCTTTCTCCATCGGTACAATGGGTACCGACTGGGCAAACGATGTGCTGTTCGGTGAATGGGTACCAACACTGTTTGACTCCATCCTTACATCCCTTGGTGTAAGCGGCTGGCTGTACGGTCTGGTAATGGACGGCATTGTGGCCGGTGTAGGCGCTGTGCTGGGATTTGTGCCACAGATTCTGGTGCTTTCATTCCTGCTGTCAATTCTGGAAGACGTGGGCTATATGTCCCGTGTTGCATTTATTATGGACAGAATCCTGCGCAAATTCGGTCTGTCCGGTAAATCCATCATTCCTATGCTGGTTGCCACAGGCTGTGGTGTTCCAGGTATTCTGGCTTCCCGTACTATCGAACAGGAAAACGACAGAAAAATCACAGTTATGACCACAGGTTTTATCCCTTGTGGTGCTAAAATGCCAATTATCGGTCTGTTCGCAGGCGCAGTATTCGGCAACTCACCACTGGTTGCAACATCTGCTTTCTTTATCGGCGTAATGGCCGTAGTTATCGGCGGTGTTATTCTGAAAAAATTCAAAGCTTTCGCAGGTAAACCTGCTCCATTCGTAATGGAACTGCCTGAATACCATCTGCCAAGTGCAAGAAACGTTCTGCGTTCTACATACGACAGAGGTATGGATTTTGTAAAAAGAGCAACAACAATTGTTCTGCTTTCTTCCATCGTTCTGTGGTTTCTGCAGGGTTATGGTTTTGTAGACGGCGCATTTATGGCTGTTGAAGATCCTAACGTTTCACTTTTGGCAGCTATCGGCAAAACTATTGCCTGGATTTTCTACCCACTTGGCTGGGCTGGCGAAATGGCATGGAAAGCAACAATCGCTACATTTACAGGTCTGATTGCAAAAGAGCAGGTAGTTTCCACATTTGGTACACTGTACAACTTCGCAGGCGAACTGTCTGAAGCAGGCGATGAAATCTGGGCACTGGTTGCCGCAGACTTCGGCCCTGTAAGAGCATACAGCTTTATGATTTTCCAGCTTCTGTGTGCACCTTGCTTTGCCGCAATGGGTGCTATCAGACGTGAAATGGGCAATATGAAATGGACAGTTGGCACAATCGCTTATATGTGCGGTTTTGCATATGTGATTTCAATGATTGTTTACCAGCTGGCAGGTCTGGTTCTTGGCGAAGCAACACTGAGCGTATTTACATTTATCGCAGTTGCAGCGCTGATTGCACTGATTTATCTTGTATGCAGAAAAGGTTACACACCAGAGAGCAAAAAATAATTTACAGGAGGTCTCACTATGGGCGACATAATAGTTATATCCGTAATTCTTTTCTTCGTAGGGCTGGCAGTCCGCTCTATGTGGAAAGACCATAAAAACGGCGGCTGTGTGGGTTGCAGTGGCAACTGCGCCGGTTGTAAAGGCGCATGCAGCATGAACAAAGCCACAAATTAAACAGAAATATTTAATCCTGACCTGGAATCACCCCCGGCCAGGATTTTTTTGTGGTGTGTAAATTTAAATAGGGCGGGTAGATATATTTTTGTATTACCACGTAGGGGACGGCGTCCTCGACGTCCCGTTATAAATACACAGAGTGGTATTTTGTCATTCCGAGTGAGCGAAGCGACGAGGAATCTAATTACCACGAAACCAGAATTCTGTCATTCTGAACACCGCAGGTGTGAAGAATCCTTGCTCTTGTATAAACACAAACTCTTTTTACGCTGCGCTGGCGTTACTTTCTTCGAAGAAAGTAACCAAAACGTGGGTGACGGAGTCGACCGCCGCCAGTGGCGGATGAAGGGAGACGGAGGAAGGGAAAACAACGAGCAGACAAGGCTGTCTTCAGACTGCCGCAGTATGCGACGATTGTTTTTCAGGGCGGACACCATTAATATATATTTACATAAAGTATG
>JAFZGF010000034.1 GCA_017555565.1 Oscillospiraceae bacterium | reverse complement strand
GTGTAGCAATAATTATTTTTAAATCTGATTTATTTATGTTCATTGTTATTTATATCTATTACTTCACTGTTCAAAAATCCACCAAATACTGTTTTCCACAGAATTTTGATATCCAGCCAAAGACTCCAGTTTTCGATATACCAAATGTCATATTTAACTCGTTCTTCTATACTGGTATCGCCGCGCAGTCCGTTAATCTGTGCCCACCCTGTCATACCTGGACGAACTTGTTGACGTACAAGATAAAGAGGTACATCTTCCTTGAACTGTCTTACGTAATGTGGCACCTCAGGGCGAGGACCTACAAGACTCATATCTCCTTTAAAAACATTAACTAACTGCCGTAGCTCATCAAGACTGAATTTTCTGATAATGCTTCCGAAAAGTGTTTTTCTAGGATCTTTATTGGTACTCCAACCTGTAGTTTCGCTATCATTTACTCGCATACTGCGGAATTTAAGCATTTTAAAAGGCTTTTTATGAAGACCAATTCTGTCCTGCTTAAAAAGAACAGGACCAGGGCTAGATAATTTTACCCCCATTGCAATGACAATCAACAGGGGGCTGAGAATAATAAGGCCTGCTGCTGAACCAACAATATCCATTACTCTTTTAAGTGTAGCACCAAGAATATTATCCAGTGGTGTGGCACGCATATCTATGAGTTTTGATTTGCCCAGCTTTTCTATTCTTACATTACTTGGGAAATAGTCATTGAAAAACGGAATAAGACTGAGGCGTACCCCTTCTTTATCAGCACATCCAATTACATATTTCATAAAATGTATTTCATGTGGTTCTAGGGCTACAACCAATTCATCTATATCATTTTCCTGCAGAATTGATTCCAGCTCTTCATAACTGCCCAGACATTTGCCAAGTCCATCTTTTTCTACCTTGCTTACATAGCCGTCCACGGTTATACCCACCTGTGGATTGTTTTTCAAGTCGTTTACATACTGAAAAGCATGATGACCGTTGCCCACGATTATCACATGCTTTTGATTGTACCCAAGTCTGCGGTAATGATGTAATATATGTCTCACTGCAAAGCGCTTGGCTATTATTATTATGCTGGAAATTCCCCAGTACAGCACCAATACACCGCGGGAAAAATTATTCATATGGAAAATATACATTGTAGCCATCAGGGTAATGATGCCAAAACCGTTTATTGCCGATATAGATATATTTTCCTCGCCTACTGCTTTGAATCTGTACGAGCCGTACATTCGGCAAATGCGATATACAAACACTATAGCTATGCTGTATATGGCCATTGCCAAAGAATATGGGTATTTCCATAACATCAGCGATATTTTTCCGTCAAATACTATGAAACGGAAAAACAACGCCAGATAATATGAAAAGAAAATTAGTATGCAATCTGATAACATATTCAGTATGTTAATCAGTTTCTGATTTCTTTTTATCATTTCTTTAAATAATTAATTTTTTTCTTATTTATTGTTAAACACAGCTTAAAGGCCGTATCAATAGCAAAATAAATTGCTCCCGGTATTATAAGCAATGTAAATAATTCGGATTGTGAAAACACAAAGTAATCCTGTATATCAAAACTATTTATTGTTATTTCTTCAAACTTTACTGTAATGTCAGCCACTACACCTGTATCCAAACGTATCTGTTTTGTACCGTAAGGAAATTCAAAGACATAGTAATCACCATACACTTTTGCATATCTCATTTTATGAGTACCAAAACTGTAGTTCCCTCTGCCATTATAAAAACAGACAAATTCACCAGGATGCCGTGAGAATTCACATTTTACTGTAAGATTTCTGATATTACCTGTATATATCAGCTGTGTATCGTCTGTGGCATTCAGCACAGTCATACTGTCTATAAACTCTGCTCCTATAGTCTCAAAGCTGTCTACTGTCAACTGTTTTTCGCCGTAAATGCCAACCTTTGAAAAGCCAAGATTTGCAATGCCTGCTGTGAAATGGAAAAGCACAGCAACACAGATGCATACAGCATAAGTGTACACAAGAGCTTTTGCTCCGCCTTTTTTAAAAGCAGCCATATATTTATTCATCATATTTTTCATTTTGTCACCGCCTGCATAGGTACAGCACCCTCTGTGATGACGTAGAGTGTATCCGGTGTAATACCATCTGAAAAGAGGGATGAGTAGCTATCTGCAAATTCCACATCAGCTTCAATTACATAGATATAATCAAAATAGTGTCTCATCACATCTGTGAATTTTTCAGGTGATGCAATAAGGTAATATTGTCTGTCACTTTCAGGGTCCAGTCTTTCCCTAAAATTGATGGAAAAGTCAATACCGGTATTCTGTGTATCAAATCCTGCATAAGCAGGCAGAAGATTGTATCTATACCTTATATATGGCAAGGTATCCTGATCTTTATATAAAAGATAAACTCTGTCTTCTTTTTTCAGTACAGAATTTGCAAATTCTGTTGCTTGTTTTACTTGTCTGCCCCAGGCATATGCATTTTCGGGAGCGTCAAATACAGTGTAATCAAGCCCCATATGGTATATATCGAAAATTGTAACAGCTATTATAAACGACATAACACACTGCCTGAATATATCTTTTACCCCAGGTGCAGTCATAAAAAGCAGAAGAACCACATATATCCAGCCGAAATAGTAGCTAACCATATATCGCGGATATTCCACCATCATATCATTGTAGAACTGCATCTGATATGCTATTACAATATTGTAAACAAAACAACCCGCAGTAAGACCGGCCGACACAAAAAATACCGCAAGCCTTTTTTCTTTTTCACTGCATATTGCCGCAAGGCTACCCAAAACAAAAAGTAACCCTATAAGCACAATATCTGTAGTAAATATCGTTTCTTTGTTATTTATAAAATACCATTTCATTTCACCGAGAATTTCGTTGTACCTGTCAGTTCTCAGTGATGGTATGAATATCGCTTTTATGCTGGTTTCACTTTTCTTTATCCGGCGCTTTTCTTCTTTTGGTTCTGCCTTTACGGTTTTTTCCTGCCGAACAACAATAGTTCTGTCTTTCAGATCAAACTGGGATTTCTGCCTGTCCATTTCAAATGCATCAAGATGCATAAACCAGGTAGCATAAGCAATAACCGGAATAATCAGGGCAAGAGCCATATTAATAAATGCTTTTCTGAACTTCCAGGCTTTTTCTTTGAATGTGAAAAGCTCAAAGCAACTGATAATGCAGAATCCCATCAGCGCAAGGAAAATACCGTTTTTCTTTACTGTAAGCAGGAACATCATCGGCAGAAGATACCATTTTTTGTTTTTGTTGGCAAAATACAATGCCATCGCGCCAAGAAAAACAACAGCAAGGTTGAAGTCTACCATTGTGGTACCGTATGCATAGGATAGACTGTCATACCTCACAGAATAGGAATGATATGCCGCCATAAACGGTGACAACATAAATATCAGCCAGCTACCCATGGAAACTGCCAGATTATTTGTTAATTTATATACAGCAGATGCCGCCACTGAAAAACAGGCAATAAACAGAAAAGCATATGACAACAACAGGACATACTCTCTAAACTGTCCATCAAAGAAGCTAAAAAAATAATTGAGGATTGCATTGCCCGGTGGGTAGTTTCTATCGGCTGTGGTAGGGTTTATACCTATTGAATAAAGTCTGTCAAACAGTTTTACAGCTTTTGCTGTAGGTGCCCAAATATTGAATTCATCCCAGTAGTAAATACCGGGTCTAACTATAGAGAAAACAACCGTAAAAACTAAGCAGGCAATATTATTTAAATGCAAAAAAACATCACTTTCCCAGTCAGAAAATGGATTCTTTTTTTTTGTATGTTATTCACCGAACCTATAATCAGTACAGCAAACAAAACACCATATATCAACATTGTCGATGGTCTGAGAAAATCAACCAATGCAGCAAAATATATGACATTCAGCGAACCTGTCAGCAAAATAAAATATGCTGTGACTCCATCTGTTTTTAGAATTCTTTTAACGACTAAGCTTGCATAGCTTAAAAATAGAACAGGCAGTAAAGCTAACAATTCTGATCCTCCATTTTTATTAAGAACACAACCATCTACTAGTCTTTCTAACCTCAAAGTACTACCGGCTTATTCTACGTTTATATTTAATTACAGTACCTCTATCTCTTTAAGTAAATTAATTCTTTCTTCATTTAAAACCGAATTGCTTTTTTCTGGGTATTTAAAGGCGTACTGTTGTCTTGAAATCCATTTACCTAGAGCAAAACCATCTTCTGTTTTATAATTTGATGAAACTTTTGTTGTTCCAAAGCAGTTATAATAGTTTTGAGCAATTTCATATCCCTTTTTCCAAGACATATCATTGCGGTTTTCCCAGCACATCCCTATAGCATCAAGATGCATTATTTGTTTGTCTGTAAGTTTCTGTTTTGAATTTCCTCGTCTTGCTGCACGCAAATTTGTCAGCCATCTGCCCAATTCAAAACCATCTTCAGCAATATAATTTACTGGTACATTAAGATGACCTTCTTCATCATAATATTTCGCAGCTTTATAAAAGTTATTTTGCCATTGTGCTTCATTATCATCCCAAACCATACCTATGTTGTTCAGCAACTGTATGTTTTTTTTAGACAAATCATTACTTTTATTTCTGTATTTTGAACGTTGATTGGAAATCCACTTCCCAAGAGCGAGTCCATCCTCTGTTACATATCTTGCAGGCACTCTGAGATGACCGTTGCTTTCATAATACGAGACAGCTTGGCTATAGTTCTCTTCCCACCGGCTTTCGTCAATTTTAAGCCAGTTGACACCAATCATTTCTAGTTTTCTTATCTGTTCATCAGACAACCTATATCTGGAATTTCGATACAACGCACGTTGTGTACACAGCCATTGGCCAAGATTTAACCCGTGTTGTGTCATATATTTTTTAGGTATGTTCAGATGGTTATTATCGTCGTAAAATTTTCTTGCCTCTTCATAATAATGATTCCATGGTGTAGTAAGGCTACTATTCAGTTGCTCAAACAACCTTACACAGTCTTTTATCTGTTCTTCCACTGCAAACTGTTCTACAACAATGCTATTTTCTTCGCCATTTACGCGCATATAATGGACAACATCGTTCATCTCCTGCTGTATTGCAGAAATATTACATAGTGCCTCGACATTATTAACTATGTCAAGAATAAGCGGCACACCCGAATCACCAGATGTAAGTGCTCTGCCTATCTGCTGCATATAAACTATCGGGGACACTGTAGGTCTAAACAATATTACCCCTGATATTCCTTTAACATGCACACCCTCATTAAGCATATCGATACAAAAAAGTAGTTTAAGAGCATCACTATTATCTTGCTTGAATCCTTGAAAAGCCTTACTTGTTTGTGGATTATCAGAATATGCAATGTATGTATTTACGTTGCTGTTAACCGCTTTGAACCATTCTGAAGTAAGAGATTTCATCTCTTGTAAATGGTCATAGTCAGAACAAAACACAAGATACTTGCCACTTTTATTTGTGATATACTTTTTGATTATTACATCCAGGCCATCTGCACGTGCTAAAGTTCTAACTAAGACGTCATAATATCGCTGATTTACATCTTTAAGTGCAGTATTACTGATATTAAATATTTGTTGTTTATATCTATCAAGTTGCTGCTGATAACGGAAAACCGTAGTTACATATTTAGGCGCGGGTAAGATACCACGTACTATACATTCGGCAAGTGTCATTTTACTTGCAACATTCCCGTTAAATATTTCCTGTGCCATATCTCGCTGGTTGTCCAGATATCTGATATTGGTAGCTGATAATCCCAGTAATTTTGCACGTTGATTGTTTTCTAAAAGAGCAGAAACTCCTTCTCCCCAACGAAGTGCGCCGCATCTGTGAAATTCATCAATGATTATGTAGTCAGCATGTATATTTTCTATCTGCTCTTGTGTCAAAAGCATTAGTTTGGAATAGGTATAAAACTGTATATTCTTCAAAATAGTTTTATCAATTTCATCTGAAACCGATTCTATCTGTGTATCGAAAATATATTCGCTTGGTGAGAGCCACACTACTTTAGAGTCCGGGTTGTCTTCGATAAGTTTAAATGCTATAAATGTTTTGCCTGTACCTGTAGGGTGAATAACTGCGGCTTTTCCTGCAACATCAAGCATAGACCTTGCTTTTTTGTAAGCTTTTTGATTATGTTCAAACAGCTGCAGTGCCACTTTGTTCTCCCCCATATTCTGCTTATAATTTATGTGATATTTTATATGATTACATAAGTAGACTTTTGTAGCCATTTGTGGTAAAATTTGTTTACATAAAAAAAGACAGTATAAATCAAAGTTTATACTGTGTTTTGGTGTTTAATAACTCTTTTTTTTATGGTTATAAAAGTCTACATTAAAGACTATTTTTCATCTCATTGTAATATTTATAAAATGTGGAATACGGCATACCCAACCGCTTTGCTCCACCCCTCAAAGATAATTCTCCATTATCACAACGAGCCTTTACTGAAAAGAAATCATCTGGTAAAGGCTGTTTATTTTTGCCAAATTTAACCCCGCGTGCTTTTGCTGCTTCTATTCCCTCTTTCTGCCTTTTCTTTATAAATTCACGTTCTGTCTGAGCCACATAGGACAATATCTGCAATACCAAATCAGCAATAAATCGTCCCGTCAAATCATTCGCTTTTTCTCTAGTGTCCAATAAAGGCATATCAATTACTACTATATCTGCTTGTTTCCGTCTAGTTATCAAAGCCCATTGTTCCAAAATATCATTATAATTTCTTCCCAAACGATCTATACTTTGTACTACGATCAAGTCTCCTTTTCTTACTTTTTTCAGCATTTTTTTATATTCACTACGTTCGAAATCCTTACCGCTTTTTTTATCAACGTAAATATATTTTTTGTCTACTCCCCACTTGATCATAGCATCTATTTGTCTCGCTTCATTTTGATCTTTGGATGATACCCTGACATAACCATAGATTATTTGCGCCATTTCAATTTCCTCGCTATTAAGTTATTATTACTTCATAAGCACCACTTATATAATTTACATATTAACATAAAAGCTATCTATCAATTAACTTACATTTTTTATAAAATGAGGAATCTCCTAAGCTGTATAGTTGCATTTGTGTATTGTATAACCGCAGTATAATTGATATACTTTAGTTATATTTTAGTGTTAAAGGTGATAATTATGAACAAAACAATAGCCGTTGTATGTGCTATGAAAAGTGAAGCACAGCCTTTGCTGGACAGACTGTCTGATTTAAAAGAAGAAAGTTGCCATAATTTTGAAATTTACCGCGGAACATTGGGTGAAAGCACATTGTTAGTATGTGTCTCTGGTGTAGGTATGGTAAATATGTCCGCTCTTGTTACATATATTTCTGTTAAGTATTTACCGGACTGTTTCTTTAATTACGGCATAATCGGTGGGTATGGTGACATTCACAAAGGCAGTCTTATTATTGTAAAAGACTGCATCAATATAAATTCCACTATGTTCGAAGCTGCACCAGAAGGTGCAGGTACCAGTCTTTCAAGAGCAAAACTGGTAACATTCAGCGAGAGTATTGATAACGGACCTATTATCTATGAATCGGATGAAAAACTTATCTCTGTTGCATCGTCAATTGTCGACAAGAATATTATCTGTGGTCGATTGGGTTCTGGTGATATGTGGAACAAGGAATATGATAAAATAATGCTGTTCTACAATGAATTCAATGTTTGTGGCGAAGATATGGAAGGATATGCAATGTATCAGGTTGCTGACAAATTCAGCATACCTGCTCTTTCCGTAAAAGGTGTTTCCAACAACGAAATACTTATGGAAAAATACGATTATTCTGTAATGGATAAACTTTCTGACTTTGTATATAGCATACTCAAAAACATATAAACAAAAGGTCATTCCTGATTAATATCGGGAATGACCTTTTTATATTAATCTTCAAATTCAATTGTAAGTCCTGCACCGGTTTTTACATAACAGGTTACTTTATCTGCAAAGTCTGCAATGGCAGGACCTGTGCAATGACATACACCCGCATGCTGAATACCGCTTTCATTGAAATATTTCACAGTTTCAGCAACACGCTGTGGGTTATATGGTACAAGGTGTGTGCCGCCAAATACAGCGTGAATTTTTTCGCCAGGAAAATGCTTTTTAACTGTTTCAATTATATTCATAATACCGTTGTGTGCACAACCCGAAAGTATTACCAGACCTTCTTTGACTCTGATTACACAAACCTGTTCATCAGGGAATTCATCAACAACATAGTCTCCGGATGGTGTTTCCATACGTGATGCAGGAAAAACGGCTTCTATCCCTCTCTGTACCGGGAAATTGCCAACAAGATAAACATCATCGGTGATTTTATACAAGTCATCTGCAACTATTCTCATACCGAATTTTCCATTCGGGAAGAACCATTCGAGTGGCATTGCAGGGCCAACCATTTCCAGATTATCTGCAGCTGTAGGGTCTGTTTCAGGGTCGAAACGATGATCCCAGTATTTGCGGATATGGAAACCTTTATGCAATAAAATCTGTACAGCCGGTTTAAATTTATCTTTCATAAATACAAAACCACCTGCGTGGTCAACGTGGTTGTGACTGAAAGCAACAACATTTACTTTTGAAAGGTCTATCCCAAGTTTATCAGCGTTTTCGCCTGCAGCACCAAAATAACCGCAGTCAAATACCATTTTAACATCACCTTTTTCAAAATATACAGATGTGCCGTGTTCACCTTTAAGGCCGTCATTTACAACTGAGTTTTCAGATAAGAATACAAGTTTCATAATACATACCATCCAAAATTGATAATATAATTATAAACAAAAAAGACTGCCTTTTGCAAGACAGTCTTTTAATATGCATTTAGCTAAGTATTACAGAAGGATACCTACGAATACATTGCAGAATACCAGAGCAACGATTGTCATCAGTTTGATGAGAATGTTGATAGCTGGACCGGATGTATCTTTGAATGGGTCACCAACTGTGTCACCTACAACAGCTGCTTTATGAGCATCGGAGCCTTTGCCGCCGTGTGTGCCGTTTTCGATGTATTTTTTAGCGTTATCCCATGCACCACCAGCGTTGGACATAAAGATAGCCATCAGAACACCTGTCACCAGGGAACCTGCCAGCATACCGCCAACAGCTTCTGTACCAAGCAGGAAGCCAACCAGCAGTGGAGCAACAACAGCCATAACACCTGGAACGATCATTTCTCTGAGGGAAGCTTTTGTAGAGATATCTACGCAAGCTGCGTAGTCAGGTTTGCCTGTACCTTCCATGATACCTGGGATTGTACGGAACTGACGACGAACTTCTTCGATCATGGAGAATGCTGCTTTAGAAACAGATTCCATTGTGAATGCAGAGAAGAAGAATGGCAGCATACCACCGATCATCAGACCGATGATTGTTGTGTGTGAAAGAATGTTGATAGATTCGAGACCTACAGCTTCAGCGTAAGAAACGAACAGAGCCAGAGATGTGAGAGCTGCGGAACCGATAGCGAAACCTTTACCCATAGCAGCTGTTGTGTTACCTACAGCGTCGAGGGAGTCTGTGATTTCACGAACGGAGTCTTCCAGACCAGACATTTCAGCGATACCACCAGCGTTGTCAGCGATTGGACCGTAAGCGTCAACAGCAACAGTGATACCTGTTGTGGACAGCATACCAACAGCTGCAAGAGCGATACCGTACAGACCGCATACTGCAAAAGCAACGTAGATGCCTACACAGATGAGGAGAACTGGAACAGCTGTAGATGTCATACCAACAGCCAGACCGGAGATGATTGTTGTAGCAGCGCCTGTTTCAGACTGTTCTGCAATTTTCTGAACTGATTTGTAATCACCGGATGTGTACATTTCTGTAACTGTACCGATGAGCAGACCAACGATAAGACCAGCGATGATAGCACCAGCTGGAGCAAAGCTGCCAAAGAATACTTTGGACAGAGCAACAGCACCAACAACTACGAGAGCGTCAGCTGTGTATTCGCCCATGTTCAGAGCTTTCTGTGGAGATGTACCTTCTTTACCTTTAACAAATGTGGAACCGATAACAGAAGCAACAACGCCCAGAGCAGCAAGAACTACTGGGAAGATAGCAGCGCCGTTTTCGATAACTACAGAGTTTGTGTTCTGCCATACAAGACCAAGTGTGATAGCAGAGATGATGGAACCTACATAAGATTCGAACAGGTCAGCACCCATACCAGCAACGTCACCTACGTTGTCACCAACGTTGTCAGCGATAACAGCTGGGTTACGTGGGTCGTCTTCTGGGATACCAGCTTCAACTTTACCAACAAGGTCAGCACCAACGTCAGCAGCTTTTGTGTAGATACCGCCACCAACACGAGCAAACAGAGCGATAGAAGAAGCACCCAGGGAGAAGCCGAACAGAATGTCAGCATTGCCTGTGATAGCGTAAACTACTGCTACACCGAACAGACCCAGACCTGCAACACACAGACCCATAACTGCACCACCGGAGAATGCTACAGCCAGAGCCTGAGCCAGACCGGATTCTCTAGCAGCGTTAGCTGTTCTAACGTTAGCTTTTGTAGCAACGTTCATACCACAGTAACCTGCGATGATAGAAAGCAGAGCACCGAAGATAAAGCAAACTGCTGTTGGGATACCTCTCAGAACTGTGAGAAGACCAAAGAGTGCTACTGCGAAGATAGCCAGAATTTTGTATTCAGCGAACAAGAAAGCTCTTGCGCCTTCAGCGATAGCGCTTGCGATTTCTTTCATTCTTTCTGTGCCTTCGCTTACTTTGTTGATTTTGCTTGTAAGCACGAAAGCATAGCCAAGACCAAGAAGAGCACAAGCAGCTGCAATATACAATAAATTCACTGTTATTTCCTCCTAAAAAATCTTAAAAAAATTGTTTATTTTGCTATTAATTATTTTAATGCCTATCAATTATATAAGATTATTCATAATTTAGCAATACTTTTCACACAAAAAGTTCGAAAAATCTATATTTTTTGTTGAAAATACAACTATTTCGTGATTAATTTATCGAATTGACTTGCACATTGTCTAAATTATCTGTTAAGGAATGCAACAAATGCTTTGTATGTTGTGTAAACGTCGATTTTTGATACCAGTTCAAATGGTGCGTGCATTGAAAGAACAGGTACACCAAGGTCTACTGTATCGATGTTTTTCTGTGAAACGAACTTGGCAACTGTGCCGCCGCCGCCCTGGTCAACTTTGCCCAGAGTACCTGCCTGCCAGAAGCAGCCGTTTGCATCCAGCATATTTGTAACTTCAGCATAGAATTCAGCTGTGGAGTCGTTTGTGCCGGATTTACCGCCTGAACCTGTGTATTTTGTGATAACTACACCTTTGTTCAGGTAGCAGGAGTTTCTTGGATCCATAACATCTGGGAATGTTGGGTCGTAGCATGCGTTAACGTCAGCTGACAGACATTTTGAATTTCTCAGTGCTGTGAGAACATTTACATCCTGCATCTGTGCCAGGTATGTGATAAAGTGTTCCATCCAGTCAGAGTGCAGACCTGCAACGCCGTCTGAACCAACTTCTTCTTTGTCTGCGTAAACAGAAACTGTTGTGTAAACCGGAGCTTCTGCTTCAACTTCAGCCATAAGTGATGTATAAGCACATACTCTGTCGTCGTGGCCGTATGCACCGATCATGGAGCGGTCAAAGCCAACGTCTCTTGCTGGGCCTGCTGGAACAACTTCCAGTTCAGCATTGAGAAGTTCTCTTTCTGTGATGCCATATTTTTCGTTGAGGTAAACCAGAACTGTAAGTTTAACAGCATCTTTCAGATCTTCGCCCTGGTATGGAAGGCTGGCCAGAACGATGTTCATTTCTTCACCGCGGATAACATCAGCCATTTTTCTTTCTCTCTGGTCTTTTGCCAGGTGTGGCAGAAGGTCTGTGAGGCAGAATACTGGATCAGATGGGTCTTCACCGATGTGAATTTCAACTTTTTCGCCTGTTGTTTTGATTACAACACCGTGGATAGCAAGAGGTGTTGCAGCCCACTGATAGCGTTTTACACCACCGTAGTAGTGTGTTTTGAAGTAAGCAATTTCATTGCTTTCGTAAAGTGGCATTGGTTTCAGGTCAAGACGTGGGCAGTCGATGTGGCTAGCAACGATGCTTACGCCGTTGTCTACTGTTTTCTGACCGATAGTAGAAAGAATTACAGCGCGGTCGCGGTTGTTTACATAAACTTTGTCGCCTGCTTTGTATTCTTTGCCTGGTACGAATTCCACATAGCCGTTTGCTTTTGCAATTTCCAGAATGTTTGCTGCTGCAAGTCTTTCTGTTTTGCTGGCTGTGAGGAAGTCTTTGTAATTTTCGCAGAATTCAAAGCTTTTTTCTGTCATTGAAGCATCAACTTTTGCGATGTGTTCAACAGAATAAGCAAGTGACTTCTGCAGTTCTTTGCCTGTGAGTTTTTCCATTGTTATACTCCTTCTTTGTTTTGGTATATTTCTTGATAGCTTTGGTAAGCTTTATTGATTTTGTAAACGTAGTTGCTCATCTGTGCGTAAGGGAATTCTGTAAGCACTTCCCCACCCTGCTGTGACAACAGTTTATCCACTGTGCCCCAGCCGCTGTGATAAGCAGCTGCCGCTGTATCTATACTGCCGTTGTATCTTTCCAGACAACGGGATATATAATAAGCACCGAATCGTATTGAAACTTCGGGATTATATAAATCTTCAAACACTATGTCTTCTTTTGGACAGAGTTTAAGTTTCAGCCAGGAAAATGTTTCTTCAGTAATCTGGGTAAGACCTATTGCCCCGGCAGAGGAAAGCGCCTCTGGTTCAAAACTGCTTTCGGTTTTTATAAATGCATAAAGCAGATACGGGTCAATACCAAATTCCCGTGAATACTGTTCTACATATTCCCGATATTTCAGCGGGTGTGATATCTGCTGAAAATTCTGGCTATTGGATGAGTACAGATACATTATATATGTGGTAGTGAGAAACACCGCCACAGAAATAAAAAATTTCTTTATACCGTTTATAACCATACCTCCCTATAATGCTTCAAGCTGTCTTAATACAAGTTCGCCCTGAAGAATAAGCTTCTGGACGTCTGTATTGTTATTTATAACATAGTCAGCCTTTTTCAGCATGTCGGAATATGGTGTCTGTTTAAGAACTCGTGTTTTTGCCTGTTCGTAGGTAATGTTATCTCGTTTCATAAGTCTGGCACACTGTGTTTCAAGGGCAGCAACTACAATAATAAATTTATCACAGTACTGTTCAAAATCGTGGCCGATGATAACCGCGCCATCAACAAATACCAGTTCATCACCTTTGTCAAAAGCTCCATTTGCCTGACGAAGAATTTCTGCAATGATAAAAGGATGTGTTATATCTGTAAGTTTCTGCAGTTTTTCTTCAGATGCAAATGCTCGCATTGACAAAAGCTTTGTATCTATCTGGCCTTCAAAAATTATGTCGGCACCGAAGTGTTCTGCCAGTTGCTGCTGACATTCAGGAAAACTGCGGATTTCTTTTGCTACAACATCGCAGTCTATAACCTTATACCCTCTTGATGTATAGAAGGCAGAGAGTGTGCTTTTGCCACAGCCGCTCTGGCCTGTGATTGCAACTGTAAGTTTTTTGCTCATTATAAATTCACCACCCTGAATCCCGCTGCGCGCAACAGACGGTTATATACTGCAAGACCTACTCCTTCTGTGGAAGGCATCATAGCATAAACTTTTCCTGCGCCTATTTCGTCCAGCTGACGGAGAGCATGAAAAAGCTTTACAGCCTGTGTTGCGGAGTCTATTTCGCTGCCATAGCAGACTGTTTTTGCGTTTATTTTATCTGCATATTCGTCAAAACACAGTGCAGTTGCATTTTCTGTTTCAACCAGCTGTCTGTATTTTTCGAATTCGCCATTGATAATAGTTACTTCTGCCTTTGGTGCATAATGTTTGTGTTTAAGGCCCGGTGAAAGAACCTTTTCGTCTTTAGCCAATTCTTCTGTAATACCTTTGGAAAGTATTACTTCTTTATGCAATACATCTTCCATCTGGGCTTTTGTAATAAAACCGGGGCGGAAAAGAATAGGCTGTTCACCTGCAAGTGAAACAACTGTTGATTCAACACCGATATTGCATTCACCGCCGTCAAGTACCAGCGGAATACGACCGTCCATATCATTGAAAACTGTCTGTGCATCTGTAGGGCTTGGTCTGCCGGAACGATTGGCAGATGGACCTGCAAGAGGAAGACGTGTCTTTGAAATGATTTCCAGCACAACCGGATGTGAAGGCATACGGATGCCTACTGTATCCATACCAGCTGTAACTTCATCAGGTATTATATCTTTTTTCTTTAATATTATTGTAAGGGGACCAGGCCAGAAAGCTTCTGCCAGCTTCATGGCATCTTCAGATATTTCTGCCACTGTGTCCTGCCACATTTCATAGTCTGAAATATGGACAATAAGTGGGTTGTCCTGTGGTCTGTCCTTTGCTTTGAAAATATTGGCACAGGCATCTGCCTTTGTGGCATCTGCAAACAAACCGTAAACAGTTTCTGTAGGTATAGCCACAACATCACCAGCTGAAATAATTTCGCAAGCCAGCTGTATGCCTTCCTGTGTCGGTTTAAGTATTCTTGTGTCCAAAATTATGCCTCCGCACTTTTCAGTTTTTCTGCCTGGTCTGCTGTAACCAGTGCATCAATAACTTCGTCAATATCACCGTTGAGAACCTGTTCCAGTCTGTAGATAGTAAGACCGATACGATGGTCTGTCAGACGGCCCTGTGGATAGTTGTAGGTACGGATACGTTCACTTCTGTCACCGGTACCAACCTGTGATTTTCTTTCCTGGGCAACTTCAGCATCCTGCTTCTGTTTTTCGATATCGTACAGACGGGAACGCAGAACTTTAAGAGCTTTGTCTCTGTTTTTGTGCTGGCTTCTTTCGTCCTGACATTCTACAACCAGACCTGTTGGAAGATGAGTTACACGGATAGCAGATGATGTTTTGTTAACGTGCTGACCGCCTGCACCGGATGAACGGAATGTGTCAATTTTAAGGTCATTAGGGTTGATGTCGATTTCAACATCATCAACTTCCAGCATTACAGCAACTGTAACTGTGGATGTGTGGATTCTGCCCTGTGTTTCTGTGTCTGGAACACGCTGAACACGGTGTACGCCACTTTCAAATTTGAAACGGCTGTAAACGCCTTCACCTTCGATAGAGAAAGAAACTTCTTTGAACCCACCAAGTTCTGTTTCGTTCAAAGACAGAATTTCTGTTTTCCAGCCTTTTGAGTCAGCATACATATTGTACATACGATAAAGATTGTATGCAAAGAGTGCCGCTTCTTCGCCACCTGCACCACCGCGGATTTCTATGATAACGTCTCTGTCATCATTTTCGTCTTTAGGCAGAAGAAGAATTTTAAGTTCCTGTGAGTATACTTCCAGCTGTTCTTTGCTCTCGTCATACTGCATCTGTACCATTTCTTTAAAATCTGGTTCAAGACCGCCTTCTTCCAGCATCATCTGTGCTTCTTCAAAGTTTTCCTTTGCCTGTGTGTACTGGTCAAACTTTTCAATAAGCGGTGTAAGGTTTTTGTATTCTTTCATCAGATTGCGGTATCTTGTGTTATCGTTGATAACAGTTGGATCCATAAGCAGCTGATTGATTTCTTCATATCTTCTTTTTACTTCTATAAGTTTATCAAACATTTATTATTCTCCATCCTGAGCAATGATTTTTTTGATGTTCTTTTCTATCTTTGAGCGAGGAACCATTACTTCCCTGCCGCATTTTGTACAGCGGATTTTAAAGTCCATACCTACACGAAGAACGAGAAATTCGTTATTCTTGCAGGGATGTTCTTTTTTTGTAATTATAATATCATTTACTTTTACGTCCATTGATTCACCGCCTATATTACATTATCTGTTTTATTTTACCATAAAGAAAATCTTTTTAACAGTACCTATCTTGATTTTTCAGCAAATATTTTTTTATTTTTGCAATATATAAATAAAAACACACAGAAAAGCATATGATGTTAAAGACAATCAAGTTCTAAGGAAGGTATTTTATGAGTTATATACAGGAATCAAATATGGAACTTACTACAAATATAACAATGACAATGTTAAAAGAGTCTATAGAAAAACATACTGTGCTGTGCGCGAATGCACTGATATATGAAAAAGACAAGGGGTTGCATTTTAATCTCAATGGTATCAGTGCGTTTATGCCATTTGATGAAGTGGCCTACTCTCCTGATGGTAAAACACCCAAAGAAGCCACTGTAATAACAAGAGTAAATAAGAAAGTCTGTTTTACAGTAACAGATATAATAACCGATGAAAAAAACACAACTGTGATAATTTCCAGAAAAGCTGTGCAAAAAAATTACTATGATGATTTTATAAAAAAGCTTGTTCCTGGTGATGTTATAGAATGTGCTGCCACCCACATAGATTCTTTTGGAGTATTCTGTGATATAGGATATGGTATTACCGCCCTGTTGCCAATTAATTTTATTTCTGTATCCAGGATAAACAGTCCACGGGACAGATTTCAGCCAGGACAAAATCTTTATGCCTGTATAAAAAGCATAGACAGCAGCGGCAGAATCGTACTGACTCACAAGGAATTGCTTGGTTCCTGGCTGGAAAATGCGCAACTGTTCAGACCAATGACAACAGCCGTTGGCGTAGTGCGAAGTATCGAGGACTATGGTATTTTTATCGAACTTATGCCAAATCTGGCAGGTCTGGCTGAAATTTGTCCAGGGGTTGAAGTCGGCGATGTTGTAAACGTATATATAAAGAGCATACTTCCCAATAAAATGAAGGTAAAGCTTGTAATTATGAGTGTTCTTGATGAAAATGAATTCACCAATGATATAAAATATTTTATAACAGACGGACATATAGACCACTGGCGATATTCAACAGACAGCAATATTAAAAATGTGTATACTGATTTCCAATAAAAACAAAGCTATTCAGCGTAAAACTGAATAGCTTTTATATTTTATTATGCAATAAGCAGATAAATAAGAGTAACAATCAGACCAAGACCAAACAGCATAAGGCTGTATGCAAGGGACTGTGTAATATGTACCTTTGAATTGCGGCGTGCCACATCGGCTTCTGTCTCTGGTTTGCCGTAAAGGAATGTTGCAGGAACTTCAACAGATTTGCAGAACAGTCTGTTGATTACAAATACAGCAACGTCCATGGAAACGTCAAGAATTCTTGAGAAGAAACCACCTACAAATGGCAGAACAGTAAACAGTATTGGACGGAAAATTTTGTTTTCCACAGTCCAGGATTTGTTATATGGATTGATATATCCCTTATCCTGTTTAATCAGCAGATTTCTTACAACACCGATATAAAGAATTGCACCGATTGTGATTGAAATCAGACCACCTTTAAGGTTAGTAAAGTTGAAGTAATGCACACTGTGCTCCAGCGGATGAACACCCATAAAATGAGCTGTCTGTGCTGCAATTTTATCCAATGTTGCATGTGGGAACATACCGAAAACTGAAATTACAACTGCAACAGTGCCAAGAACTACAGCTGTGCGCTGTGTCATATAGCCGTGGTGAGCTTTATGATGTGTAACAACCGGATCTTTTACAAAGAGACAGATAAACAGTTTTGTCATATATGCAACTGTGAAACCACCGCTGATAAGGAAGATTGCTTCGATTATTTTAAACAGTTCAACACCTGTATGGTGCAGATGGATGTATTCAACAATACCTTCGTGGAGAAGTGTTTTGCTGATGTAACCGTTAAAGCCAGGGATACCCATAATGCCCATTGCGGCAATTGCAAAAACAACTTTGAGGAATGTTTTATCCTTGCCGAAGCCCTGTACTTTGTTAAGATCAAGGCTGTGAGTATTCTGGTATACAACGCCTGCACTTGTAAACAGCACCAGTTTGATAAGAGTATGGTTGATCATATGAAGAACTGTGCCGTAGGCAGGGATAGCACCGTGGTCACCCAGCAGTGATGTCATAGCCACACCGATGATGATAAAACCGATCTGTGACATTGATGAATATGCCAGAGTTTCTTTAAGGTTAATGGACATAAGTGCAAATACAGCACCTACGAACATTGTGAGAACACCAAGAATAAGCATAAGCATTGCCCAATGGTGATCACCTGAAAGTATTTTGAGTGTTACTACAATAACACCGTAAACGCCTGCTTTGATAAGAATACCTGACAGAGCTGCTGAAGCAGGTGCAGGTGCTGCAGGATGAGCTTTTGGCAGCCAGCCGTGTAATGGGAACATACCGGCTTTTGCAGCAAAACCAAAGAAAATCATAAAGCCTGTAGCATACAGAGCAGGTGTGCCAACATATGGTGCACAAGCCTGCTGCAGCTGTGAAATAACCAGAGTACCAGCAATGCTGTTGAGCATAAAGATACCCATAAGAACAACAAGACCGCCGAGAACTGCAACAGTCAGATAGCTGTTACCTGCTGCGATTGAGTCTGCGTCCTGGTTGTGTGCAACCAATGCGTAGCTGGCAAAGGACATAACTTCAAAAAATACAAATACTGTAAACAGGTCGTATGCCAGGAAGATGCCCAGTGTGGCGCCAAATGTTACACAGAAAAATGCATAATATCTGTGGAGATATGTTTTATCATGGTCGAAATATTCATCAGAAAAAACAGATGAACCAACCCAGATAATGCTTGTAGCAAGAGCCTGGAGAATACCAAGGCCGTTTATTTCAAACTGTACACCAAGGCCGCTGAACCAGTTTACAGCAACAATTACACCTTCATAGTGGTGGTTTGTTACAAAAAGCCAGCCGCACAGTACAAATTCAACGATGCAAAGTGCAACAATCGAAAGGTTGAGTTTCTTTAAATCTTTTATAAACAATGGTGCAAAACCCATTACGATAGGAGCAAACACCATTATTGGCAACAGAAAGTTAATCATATATTAAAAACCTCCTTTTGCAACAAGTTCAAAGAATGAGAACAACGGTGAGGAAAGCAGAGAAAGTACAACCATAACTGCTGTGATAACAACAACAGGCATTGTCATAGCTTTAGGTGCTTCCTTCACCTTTATAAGTTTGCCATAGTCAAAATCTTTGTGTGGCAGATATGCCAGCACAACAATCTGCAACAGGTACATTGCTGTAAACAGCGCAGAGAACATAAGTGCACAGATGCCGGCAAAGCCTATTCTGCTGCCAAGTTCTGCTGCAGCTGTGGCAATGGAAAATTTGGAGAAAAAGCCTGCCAGCGGTGGAACACCTATAAGTGCAAGGCTGCAAACTGTGAAACAGAAAAATGTTTTTGGCATTTTCTGGCCATAGCCTTCAATATCACGGATATATTCCTTATGATTCATATACAGTACAGAGCCTGCTGTATAGAACAGAACTATTTTCATAAGTGCGTGGAACACCATGTGTGACAGCGCACCTGCAAAGCCAGCAGGTGTCATAATTGTAACACCCAGCAGAATGTAGGACAGCTGGCTTACTGTGGAGTATGCCAGACGGCGTTTGAAATGTTTGGAACGCAGAGCCATCCAGGAGCCGAAACAGATTGTCACAATAGCAATGGACATAACAATATCCTGTGCCCAAGTACCAGCCAGAAGCTGTGTACCAAAAAGATAATATGTGGCACGCATAATTGCAAAAACACCTGCTTTTACAACGGCAACTGCATGAAGAAGCGCTGTAACTGTTGTAGGTGCAACAGATGCACCAGGCAGCCAGCCGTGCAGTGGGAAAATAGCTGCTTTAACACCGAAGCCGGCAAACATAAGAAGATATGCAAAAAGTATTGTAGTATTGCTTTCAAGTGTGCC
>JAFZGF010000033.1 GCA_017555565.1 Oscillospiraceae bacterium | reverse complement strand
TAGTGCCGAAAATACTTGGATGGAGACGTCCTGGGAAGATAGGGAGGTGCTGGCTTTTATCATATTCCCCAATAGCTCAGTCGGTAGAGCGCGTGACTGTTAATCACGATGTCGTTGGTTCGAGTCCAACTTGGGGAGCCAGTAAAAGAAGAAGATACGCAAATGCGTATCTTCTTTTTTTGCTTTGTTAGAGGTAGCCTGGAACTGATACATCACCATTTCTTAATATTTGCTTAAGAAAAGTCTTGTTATATTTACATTATTCAAGTTTGCAGATATAATCATACCCAATAGGAGATTGGGTATGGAATTTATAATTGATGTTTTTAAAAAACTGCTGAAAATTACTGCATTGTATCTTGTTATAGGCTTTATAGCAGTGATCCTTATTTCTACTGTAGGGGGAGCAGGGCACAGCCTTTTAATTGGCAAGTCTCTTGGCGATATGGCACTGCCAGAGTACATTATGCTGATGGCCTATGTGGAAATACTGTGGCTTCCATTGTTGGTGGGGATTATAGTATCGAAATTAACATATTTTGCGATTCCAATGTATAAGATAATATTTGCGATTTTGATTGCCGTATTTTTTATATGTATGATAGCTATAGCTTCAAAAGAATAAAAGCAGAGAGGAGACTCTCTGCTTTTGCTTTGTAAGTATGGTTATATTATTTTCTTGGTTTCATAGGGGAATTTCCGAAAGTAATGGAGCAACGGCTGGAAATCATTACAGTAATATTATCTTCATCAATATTGATTTCTACATCTTTATCCGGAATCAACTGTACGTTAAGATGTGGGTCAATAGTATATGCATATATCGGCTTGGTTAAATCGACGTACTTTGATGCATTATGTATCACTTTGCTGGTAGTGATATCATGGAGAATACCACCTTTGGATTTTATGTATTTTGTGTTCAGATACGCGGACAAAAGTTTGAAGTCCTTGTAAATCATTGTGTTTGTTTTAGGAAAATCAACTTTCCGTAAATCAAAATCACTCATAATGTTATTTTTGAAAGCAGAATAGTCAAGATATGTGGACAGTTCGCTGTAGGCCACAATGTTCTTCAGCAGTCGGTCAGCATAATGATAATATTCATTCTTTGTAAGTACTTTATCGAAAAACATACATAAAGAGACATACATATTTTCAGGCTTGCCGTTTTTGTCAAAGTGATTAACAGCAGATATCATCTGGTTTAGCATTTCTTTGAAATCCTGCAAACTGTCTTCTATAAGAGAACCGTTAATGATAAAGTCACTATAACAGCTTGCAATCTGCTGGTCTACTTTTCTTCCTTTGTATTTGGCTTCAAAGGCTTTTCTGATAAGAAATCCTGCTGCATCCATCAACATAATATTAATCTCCTATGTTTTATTCCAACTGCCCCGGTAGTTTCAGTTTTTCTTTAATAGGGAATCTGCTTTCGTACTGTTCAAATTCCTGTGGATTTTCCTCGGCGGAAAAATATCCTTTTGGTGTGGAATAAACCCCTGTTACACCGTCAAGATATCCCTTTATCAGTTCTTTGGCCAGGAAAAAGGAATCATCTGCACCATCGGGCAGGCCGTGGTAGCTTATGCCATACTCCCTTGCATATGTCAGACCGCAATGTCGGTAAAATTTGATATTACCCTCAATAAATACAGCGCCAAAACCCATTTCGGTGGCTTTATCCAATGCATAATCCAGCAGAATTTTGCCGTATCCCTTTTTCTGACAGGATTTTTCTATACATATAGGCCCAAAAGTAAGCACAGGTAATACGCCGCCGTCATTTTTTGCGATGGCCGCTTTTACGAAAATTATCTGACCGATAATCTGCCCGTCCTTTTCCATAACAAAGTCAAGCTGTGGTACAAAATCTGCATCGTTTCGCAGGCATTTTAAAACAAAATGTTCACTGCAGCCTGGTCTGTAAACATTCCAGAAAGATTCCCTTACCAGATTTTCGGTTTTGTTGTAGTCCCGTTTGGTTTCCAAACGGATAATATAGTCGTTTTTTGTCATTGTTTATTTCCTCCTGATGATTGTCGACAGCAATTCCGGGAGGTGAGACTGGGCAAACCTCCCGGTTACGCTACAATCTCCAGTGTTCTGCAATTATTAATCAAAAAGCAATCTCCGTTAAATATATTTATATAAACAGCTGATGCTGTTTTTATCTGTCATCTGTTACAATGTGTTTTATTTCTGTGGATGGGTTGTCCAGCTCATTTCTGAAAAACTGTGGATAGTATCTTTCGTTGCTGTGCCAGTCCAGCCATACCAGGGTCTCGCCATCGCCGTCCGCTGTGGCGGTGTCGGTTTCGATGTGGAAATCTTTCGGTACTTTCATATAGAAATAAAATGTGATTTCATAAACCTGGCGGTTCATTTTTGATGGGGTGGAACCTATAAAAAAGTTTTCGTGGATAAAACCCAATCGGTCAATTTTCATATGTACGCCGGTTTCTTCATAAACTTCGCGCACTACGCCCTGCTGTGCACTTTCGCCGAATTTCAGCCTGCCCCCAAGAGAATAAATATAGTCAGAGCGCAGGTTTTTCACCATCAGCACGCGGTTATCCTTTATGATAATGCCTGCCACACGGATATTCAGCATATTTTCTGTGTCTTTCACAGTCAGGTCGGTATTTTTCATATCCACACCCCCTTTTTATAATTGTAGCACAGCACAATAACAATGACAATCGGTTTATGGGCAAAATTAAGCGGTTATTAATATTTGTACTATATAAAACAGAAGTGTTTTATGGTAAAATATTGCCAAAGGGGCGATGGTGTGAAAAGGAAATTTATAAACCTTGTAACCAACTGGAAATATACTTGGCTGGGCTGGGTGGTTACTATATATTTTATACTATTACAAGCCCGTTTCCTTTTTGGAATGTCAGATGCTGTAATTCATACGGTTGTTTTGGTAGATGTTGCAGTACTGCTGATGTCTGCAGGCAGATGGTGGGGAAGCATAATAGGTGTGCTGTGGAGCTTTTCTTTCTACGCAGAATATCTGTACAAATGCTATCTGATACACTGTAAAGGCCAGATTATCTATCATAATTTCAATACACTGCCTATAACACTTATATTTATGGCTTATTTTATATTTATGGGCTGGATATGCTTTAAAGAAAATAAAGGGAAATTGAAATGAAAAAGTTATTTAAACTTATTACTAACTGGAAATATACCTGGTTTGCCTGGATAATCACCCTATTTTATCGGTGGCGGGCCAGTGAAAAAATGCGGGGAGTCGTCGCAATATTTATAGTGGCAGAATCTATCATCGGTGCGCTGTTGATGGCGGACGGCAAATGGTGGGGCTGTCTTGTTTCATCGATGTTTGGTATACGTGCAATAGCGGAATATTATTACAAACTGCACACAATGGAATTGATAAAGGTGGACACCCGCCCATTGGGCTTATTTATTATAGCCATCTATATTTTTATTGGCTGGCTTTGTTATAAAGAAAATAAAAAGCAGGCATAAGCCTGCTTTTATTTTTTCACAATATTCAATATTTCTTTAAAATCACTGATTATATAATCTGCGGATTCGGCAATTTTTTCTTTTGTCTGCCGGTCTTTTTGGGTAAGAAATTCAGTCAGAACAGTTGCCATACCTGCGGCCTTTGCGCCATAGAGTTCGTTACTGCCACCATCGCCTGCAAAAATGCTTTCAGCAGGGGATACGGATAGTTTCTCCATAGCCAGCTGATAAATTTTTACATCGGGCTTTACAATTCCCACATCGCAGGAGAAAATAACGGCATCAAAATATTCTTTCAGCGGTGAAATATCCCAGTATTTTTTATCTATTATATCCGCATTGCTGACAAGGCACAGCTTAATGCCGTTATCTTTCAGTTTTTTCAAAGTGGAGATTATATCAGGGTGAATATCTGTCAGCGATTTTTGGTATCTGTCATTTCGTATTTCAACTAACTTTTCCAGTTGATTTTCAGATACAGAAAAAGGCAGGCCTGCCACCATACTTTCCAGCATCTGTCTTTCGGTTTTCAGTTTGCCGGTAGCGCGCTGTTGGTATACATCAGCATTTTCGGCGCTGGCTTCCCACTCCTGGCGGGAAATATTCAGCAGGGTAAATTCATTTTCACTCTGGTATTCCAGATTGGCCAGAGTGAAAAACAAATCAAAAAATACAGCTTTTTTCATAGTTTATTTTTCAGAAAACGGGCAGGATTCCGGTTCCTGCGGCAGATGTTTCAGATGGTACAGATAGTATCCGCCCAGAATGGCAACAAGGCTGAGAATGCCGTAAACTGTAATAACCACAGTAACCATACCGCGCAGGTCAACAAAACTGCCGCTGGCATCACTGCCATATACCACCAGCGCACCTACGAAAATGAGGAAAGGCACGAAAAACATCAGTTTATCTGTGTTTGGGTTTTTGGATTTTGAACATATAAGATATTCCACAGCGGCAAGAGCAACAAAAGAAGCACCTGCAGCCAAAGGTAACATAAAATTCATAAAAACACTCCATAATATACTATATATAATGATTTTATCACAGCTTGCCCAAAGGCACAATATTTTTATAATTGTAACCAAATCACTTTACAAATTCTTATTGATACATTATACTATTAACAGAGAAAGAAATTAACACTTAACAATTAATATATAATCGGAGGTTGACTATGAGTTTTCTTAAAGGTAAAACAGCTCTTATAACAGGCGCAGGTCGCCGGGTACTGGCAGATGGCCGCAGCGGTTCTATCGGTTATGGCATAGCCACAGCCTATGCAAAAGAAGGCGCAAACCTTGTTATCACAGGCAGAAATATGCAGAAACTGCTGGACGCAAAAGAAGAACTGGAACGACTTTACGGTATCCAGGTTCTGCCAATCCAGGCAGATGTAAATAAAGATACAGACAATGACGCTATGGTGGCAGAAGTTATCCGCCAGGCAGTGGAAAAATTCGGCGGTATTGATGTGCTTATCAACAACGCCCAGGCATCAGCCAGCGGCGTGACAATTGCTGACCACACAACTCAGCAGCTGGACCTGGCTATGTATTCCGGTCTTTATGCCGCATTCTACTATATGAAACACGCTTACCCATATCTGAAAGCAAGCAAGGGTTCTGTTATCAACTTTGCTTCCGGCGCAGGCCTTTTTGGCAACTTCGGCCAGAGCTCCTATGCAGCAGCTAAAGAAGCCATCCGCGGTCTCACACGTGTAGCCGCAACAGAATGGGCACAGGACGGTGTAAACGCCAACGTTGTTTGCCCTCTTGCCTGGACAGCACAGCTGGAAAAATTCCACAAGGACTATCCGCTGGCATTTGAAGAAAATGTGGAAATGCCACCAATGGGCTTCTTCGGTGACCCTGAAAAAGAAATCGGCCGTGTATGCGTACAGCTGGCAGGCCCGGACTTCAAATATATGACAGGCGAAACAATCACTCTGGAAGGCGGCCTTGGCTTAAGACCATAAAATCAGATATTAAAAGGAGGCAAACAGCCTCCTTTTTATTTATACAAACAAATCCCGATTGCGTCTGCAACCGGGATTTAGCTGTTATTTCATATTCTTTTTACATTCGTTGATAAAATCTGTGATAAGCACTTCTGAATGATGGCCTGTGTTTATCATTTCCGGGTGCCACTGATATGCTCTCAGCCACTGATCTTTGCTGTCCAGATACCAGCTTTCCAGAATGCCGTCTGTGGCATAAGCCATAGGAACCACACCTTTGCCCAGATCTTTTACTGCCTGGTGGTGCAGACTGTTTACACCGAATTCTTCTTCGCCGAACAGCTGGTACAGCGGTGTGTCTTTTAAGACTTTGATATTGTGGGTGGTTTCTTCAGTCAGCTGTGGGTATTCATAGAAAGAGTGTTTCAATTCACTTGGTGCCTGAGTAGGTATATCCTGGTACATTGTGCCGCCAAAGTAAACATTGGCAATCTGACAGCCACGGCAGATGCACAGCACCGGTTTTTTCAGAGCCAGGGCAGCTTTCAGCAGGGCAATGTCGGATTTGTCGCGTTCATATTCTATAGTGCCGCACTGTTCCATCTTTTCTTCGCCGTAAAGTGCAGGGTCGATATCAGCACCGCCGGTCATAAACAGACCATCAGCCTTTTCCATCAGGGCCATTGCCTGTTCTTCATCAAGATATGTAGGAATAACCGGCATACCGCCCCATTTCAGTATGGCAGATGTGTTGTAGCCGTTGGAATAGTTATATGGTTTGTCAAAAGGTGCTTCCATTGGCATATTCTGTGGTGTAAGTACGATAATAGGTGTTTTCATAATCAATCCCCCTTTATTAGTTTCATTTTACACTATTTCCTTTGTTTTTCAAATATAAAATGTATTTTATTCAGCAAAAGGGCAATAATAACTGCGAAAGGACGGTATATTTACTATGACAAATCTTAAATGCAGTGTTTATTCCTGTACACATCACAAAGACGACCATTGTTGCAAACCAAATATCAAGGTAGAAGGCCCTAACGCTATGACTCACACAGAGACATCCTGTGCATCATATGCTCCAAAAGGTGCTGAAAACGCAGTTGGCACATCCACACCAAATCCACAGCTGGAAATCGTGTGTTCCGCCAAAGAATGTGTTTACAACACAGCGTCACGCTGTCGCGCAAACCACGTTGCCATCAACACAATGAACAATGGCGCAGGCTGTTCCACATTTACAAAGAAATAAACACTTTTACGGGGCGTCACAGTACGCCCCTCTTTTCTGTCTGTATTGACGGCTTATTTCCAAAATGCTATAGTGAAAATATACTGACAGACGGAGGCGGAATATGTTTGAATACAAGCCAATGACAAAAGAAATTTTCGAGACACAGTGGCAGAAGATTATAGATACACACCCAGGCGACATGCGCTGGGTAAACTGGCGTGACGAGTACCGTGTGTATTTTGAAAAGGGTATGTCCATGCCTTTTGCCATACTCTGTGACGGCAGACCAATAGGCGAAGTGACCCTGCTGTTTTCGCCCCTTTGCAAAGCTACAGGCGGCCGCGAAATTCTGGCAGACGGCACAACTACCGCCAATGTAAACGCACTGCGAGTAGAAAAACAGTACGAGGGCCAGGGGCATATTTCAAAACTTGTAAAAACGATGGAAGAAAAAGCCACAGAACTTGGCTATACATATCTGACCATCGGTGTAACATCAACCCATACCCGCACAAAGGCTATCTATGACCACTTCGGCTATACAGAACTGCTGTTTTCCGAGCTGGACGAAGGAGAAATTGTGGAATATTACAGAAAGAAGATAGGATAAAATACCAAGGAGCAACTATGAACTCATTGAAAATCGCCCTTTTACAGCTTATGCCAGGGGAAAACGAAACAGAAAATCTTGAAAAAGGCATTTTTGCCTGCCGCAAAGCCAAAGAGATGGGTGCGGACATTGCACTTTTCCCTGAAATGTGGAACGTGGGCTACAATATCCCGCAAAATGCAGAAATTCTTAAAACTATGGCCACCGCCAGAGACGGTGACTTTGTGCAGACTTACAGAAAACTGGCAAAAGAGCTGGATATGGCCATTGCAATTGCCTATATGGAAAGCTTTGACCCACAGCCACGCAACTCGGTTACACTTTTTGACCGCCACGGCGCAGAAGTGCTTCACTATGCCAAGGTACATACCTGCGATTTTGGTGATGAATGTATGCTGTACCCCGGCGAAGATTTCTATGTGGCCGATCTTGATACTGCCAAAGGAGATATAAAAGTAGGTGCTATGATTTGCTATGACCGCGAATTCCCGGAAAGCGGCCGAATTCTTATGCTGAAAGGCGCAGAGCTGGTACTTGTGCCAAATGCCTGCCCTATGGAAATCAACCGACTGTCCCAACTGCGCGGCCGAGCCTATGAAAATATGTATGTTATCGCCACCTGCAACTATCCCCAGGGCAAACCGGACTGCAATGGTCACTCCTCTGTTTTTGACGGTGTGGCGTATCCATTGGACGGCAGTGGCCCACGCGACACCTGCCTGCTGGAAACACCGGGGGAAGAAGGCGTATACATAGCAGATGTGGATATGGACTTTGTAAGGGAGTACCGTAACAGCGAAGTCCACGGCAACGCCTACCGCCGCCCGTGGAAATACTCAATTCTCACAGAAGAAACAGTAACCGCCCCGTTTATAAGGAAAGATAACAGAAAGATAAAATAAAAGAATTTTATATCGGTGGATAAATTTGAATTTGGCGAATAGTTAACAGATATAAAATATACATTTGTCTGTTATAATGTGTTTAAGAAAAATCGACTTTTACGGAGTATCTTTTATGGAATATAAACAACTTAGAGATTTTCGAAAAAATTTTTATCAGGAATTAAAAAAAACTACCAGAACAAGAAAAATAAAACTTTCTGCTGAGCAGGATATTTATAAGAAAGATAGTCCGTATTTTTATAATGTTTGGTATCAGTTAGAAGAAGTAGAAAATGGTGAAGCTGTTTTTATCTTGGATATCAGCATAAAGTATCATCGTTTTGATGAAT
>JAFZGF010000032.1 GCA_017555565.1 Oscillospiraceae bacterium | reverse complement strand
TTGTGCCACGGCAATATCTGCCGCAGCCCTATGGCAGAGTTTATTATGAAAGATATGGTAAAAAAGGCTGGTATGGAAGATCTGTTTTTTATTTCTTCTTCCGCCACCAGCACTGAAGAAATATGGCGCGGAGTGGGCAATCCGGTTTACCCACCGGCACAGAGAGAACTGGCAAAACACGGCATTTCCTGCGATGGAAAACGTGCGATACAGATTACAGCCGAAGACTATGACAAATACGATATAATCCTGTGTATGGATACTAACAATATGCGCAATATAAAGCGCATAATTCCTCAGGACCCAGAGAAGAAAATTCATAAGTTAATGGATTTTGCCTATGGAGGAGACGTGGCAGACCCTTGGTACACCGGGGATTTTGAAACTACATACCGAGATGTAAAGGCAGGTTGCAGCGGTCTTTTGGAATACCTTACAACAAAATAGATTTTTTCATCAGAGCAATACGGAAGTTTTGCTCTTTTGTTATATTTGCATGTATTTGTAGGCTTTTTTTCTATGGTGCGTATATGCCAGGTCTAATTGACATACATTTGATATAATGTTAACATGTAAACAGATATAAAAATACTTATTTATAATACATATTTTTCAAGGAGGATAAAAATGGCAAAATATGCGATAATCGGCTTTGGCTGTGCCGGTTACTATGGTGCCAAAGCGATACGTGAAAACGACAAAAACAGCGAAATTGTTGTTTTTTCCGAACACCTTGCGGCACCGTACAACCCAATGCTTACCACATATTATGTGGCAGGGAAAATCCCTTATGAAGCACAGTTTCCATTTGGCGATATGGATAAGGTTAAAACGGAACTTAACCTTACTGTGCATACCGGTACAAAGGTTGAAAAAGTATGTGCGGACAAATCTGTACACCTGGCAGACGGTTCTGTGCAAATGTTTGACAAGATTCTTATAGCTACTGGTGCCCGTGCTTTTGCACCAATGATTGATGGTCTTGCCAAGGAAGACGCATTCTATATGCGCACCCTTGACGATGCTGTGAAACTGCGCGCTGCGCTGGAAGCAAATACATACAAATCAGCCCTTGTTGTAGGCGCATCAATGGTAGGTATCAAAGTGGTGGAACTGCTGAACAAAGCAGGTATAGAAACCACCCTTGCTGATATGGCGGACAGAATTTTCCCGCTGGCTGCATATGAAAATGTTTCAAGAGAAATAGAAAGACGCATCACAGACAAAGGTGTAAAACTTGCCCTGGGCTGCGCACTGCGTTCCTGTGAAAAGACTGAAAACGGTTATATCTGCAATATGACAGATGGCACGCAGATTAAAACAGACCTTATTGTACTGTGTATAGGTACACGTGCCACAGTTGATATTGCTGATGAAAATATCAGGGTAAACCGTGGCATCGTGGTTGATGATAAAATGCAGACCAGCTGTGAAGGCATCTATGCCGCAGGTGACTGCTGCGAAGGCAACGAGCTGCAGTCTGGTGAAAATATGATTATCGGTCTGTGGGCAAACGCCGCACATCAGGGTGCAACGGCCGGTGCCAATATGGCAGGCGCCGGATCAGCTTTCGATGGTAACTTTATGCACAACATAACTCACTTTATGGGTATGGATTTTATCGGCTTCGGAGATAATCGCAAGCAGGGCAAAACCATTACCTCCGGCAATATTTCAGGCGGCCTTTATGTAGAGGCTGTGCTGAATGGCAAAGAGCTGGTGGGAGTGAATATTCTGGATAATTATCGCATCAGTGGTGCGGTTAAAAACTATCTCTATCGCCTGATGAGCGAAGAAAAAGTGGAAATTTCACCAATACAGCGCGGTATCCTTATAAAAGAAGGTCTGCGTCCATCATTTATAGAAAAAATGGAGGGAAGATACAATGGCTGAATTTGATGCTCTCAAAGCCAAAATACCTGGCGAAGAAACAGGTATAGAAATAAAACATTCCATCTGTGCCATATGTTCACCTGCGCCTCACTGCGGTCTTTCCTGCTATGTGAAAGACGGCAAGGTTATCAAAGTGGAAGGCTGGAAAGAACACCCGGATTCAAACGGTGGTATCTGCACAAAAGGTCAGTCCAACAAAGAATTCCTTTACCGTGAAGACAGAATTCTTTATCCTATGCGTCGTGTGGGTGAAAGGGGCGAAGGCAAGTTTGAAAGAATCACCTGGGAAGAAGCATACAAAGAAATCGCCCAAAAGCTGAACGATGTAAAAGCTCAGTATGGTGCTGACAAAGTGGCATTTTATTCTGGTTACAACAAATGGTACCGCAGTATGCTGGCACGTTTTGCCCACTCCTTCGGTACACAGAGTTATGGTACAGAACATTCATCCTGCTTTGCGTCCGGTCTTATGGCCTGGCAATGCGCAACCGGTATGGAAATGGGTATGAACCTTATGGCCAAGCTGTTTATCGGTTGGGCCGCAAATGGTTACTATTCTATGTACAAACTGCCGATGGGCATCGAAAAACTCAAAGCCCTCACGGGTATGAAATACATCGTTGTTGACCCTCGTATCACTCCTGCATCTGCCAGATTTGCTGACCTGCACCTGAGACCACGCCTGGGCACAGACGGCGCCCTTGCACTTACAATTGCGAATCAGCTGATTCAGAACGGTTGGATAAACAAAGAATACATAGACAAATATGTTCACGGATTTGAACAGTATGCTGAAAGTGTAAAGGAATATACTCTTGAAAAAGGTGAAGAGCTCACCGGTGTACCTGCTGACCAGATATGGCAGGCCGTTGAAATGATTCGCGATGCACAGACTATGTCTATTTCCGAAAGTTCCGCACCATTGGCACACCATCACAATGGTATGCAGAACTACCGTTGCATTATGTCCCTGCTGGCTATCACTGGCAATATCGGTACACCTGGCGGTCAGAACCCAAGTGAAGGCCAGTTTGCCGAAAGAACAACCGGTTATACAACCCACGAACACGAGTTTATGTTCGAAACATATCCGGAAAATGTAGACAAAGCGGTTGGCGCTGATGTTCACCCACTCTGGTACGAATTGCGCCGTGATATGCAGGCAAACGATCTGGCACAGAATATTCTTAACGATGATGAAAAATCTATCAAGGCTCTTTATGCCCACGGTATGAACTATCGTATGTTTGCCGAAGATGGTAAAGTGCTGGAAGCTTTCAAAAAACTGGATTTCTTTGTGGATGTTGATCTGTTTATGACCGACAGTGCAAAATGGGCAGACATAGTTCTTCCTTGTTGTACTTCTCTTGAAAGAAGTGAATTCAAAGGTTACCCTGGTTGCCATATTATGTACACAAAACCTGTTGTACAGCCTTTGGGCGAAAGCAAACGTGATGTTGACATTATTGTGGAACTGGCAAATGAAATGGGTATTGATGACCCTCTGCTTTGCTCCGGATATGAAAACTGTGTAAAACATATATTCCGCGACCTGCCGGTTGATTTGGATATGGTTATGGAAAGTGACGATGTTATTAAAATCGAAGGCGAAGGCGTTGGCGTAAAATCCGGCCAGTGGTATATGGAAAACGGTTGGCGTACTCCAACAGGCAAAATTGAACTTTACAGCGAAGTTATAGGTGCTCATCCGGAATGGGGGCTGAACCCACTGCCAAGCTATACACCACCTATCAACCCGGATCCTGAAAAATATCCGTTTATGCTGTGCTCAGGCGCGCGCCTGCCAAATGTACTGCACTCCCGTCTCCACGCATCACCTTGGCAGCGCAGTCTTCTGCCAGACCCTACTGTAGAAATGAACCCTGCAGACTGTGAAAAGCTGGGTATAGAAATGGGCGATGATGTGGAAATCGTTACATCCATCGGCAGCCTTAAATTCAAGGCAAATCCATCCCACACAATCAAGGAAGGACAGCTGTTTGTATATCATGGCTATCCGGAAAGAGATATTAACAGTATTATTCCGTACAGAGAAATCTGCGACCCGTATTCAGGCTATCCTGCATATCGCAGCGTTTACTGTACAGTAAGGAGGGTTGACTGATGGCTAAAAGAGTAGAATTGGATATTTCCCGTTGCTGTGCCTGCGGTGCCTGTTCAATTGCCTGTATGGACCAGAACGATATTGACCTCAAAACCGGTGTACGCCCTTTCAGAACTGTTTTCAGGCAGGAATTCAACCTGGGCAAATCAATAGAATATTATTCTGTTGCCTGTATGCACTGCGAGAATGCGCCTTGTGTTACTGCCTGCCCATCAGGTGTTCTTTATAAAGATAAAGAAACCGGGCTTACACTTTATGACAATACCAACTGTATCGGTTGTCATAGCTGTGCTATGGCTTGCCCATTCGGTGCACCTACATTTGGTGAAGACGACAAAATGACCAAATGTGACGGCTGTTACGACAGAATCAAAGCAGGTCTGCAGCCTGCCTGCGTTTCTGCCTGCTTCTTCCGTGCGTTGAAAGTGGTAGATGACGAAAATCCCGTAGCACCGGAAAATTCACTTATTTACCAGTGCGATCAGCTGGTTAAAAGTCAGAAATAATTTGAACAATAAAAAAGACGAGGATAAACCTCGTCTTTTTATTTTATGCTGTCATAGTCTGCAGGCGTATTTATGTTTTT
Organism: Oscillospiraceae bacterium; assembly: GCA_017555565.1. GTDB lineage: Bacteria > Bacillota > Clostridia > Oscillospirales > Ruminococcaceae > RGIG3102. Next base: position 20,580 of record JAFZGF010000032.1, on the reverse strand, counting down.
GAATTGATGTGAAAATGGTGCCTGGACATACTGTGTTTTTACGCTGTCCAGCAGTTTCATCATTTTATAATTTCCGCTTTCAATCTGTTTTTCCAGCTGTGGCAGTATGGATTTTCTGTATATGCCCACAGTAGGAAAAACTTTTTCTTGTGCAACAAAAACCACAGCATCAGCATTATTTTCCATTTTATCAAACAGACAGAAGATACTTTCTTCACTTACAAAAGGCATATCGCAGGGAATAAAAAACACATATTCATTTGCACACTCTGTCAGTGCAGCGTGAATTGCCCCCATAGGGCCTATATCTGTGTATTTGTCATTTATGATTTTGCAGTTGAATTGGTCATAAAGATTATTATTGGCAGATATATACTGTCTGTCAAAAACAGCGGTGTTGTAAATTATATGGTCAAGAAAAGTATGCCCATTGTATTCAAGCAATCCTTTGGGGCTGCCCATTCTGCTGGATTTTCCCCCTGCAATTATCACACAATCGGTATTTCTGATCTTTTTCATTGCCCTGCGGCGCAGATTTATTTTTACCACCTGCATCCCCACAGTTTCGATACAGTCAGAATTTATCAGACTTTTGATATGTCCACACAGCGATTTCTTTATATCTTCGTTTTTAAAATACGCTGTCTGTACAGCCGCCAGCACAGCAGCATAATTTTCTGTATTGTCGCCACAGTGCCAGCTTTCAAAATCTATGCCATAAATTTTGCCATCGGAATATATAAAATTCTTCAGATTTATATCATCAAGCACTATGTTTTTTGTAATGCTGTTGAACTCTCTTATCCAGAGAATCAGTTTGTCAAAAACCGCCAACAGATTATGTTCATCTTTATCTATCAGTTGCGACAGTGTCTGCCCATTGATACATTCCAACTCAATATATCTGTCATCTGTATGATAACTGTTGGCAGTAAGTCCACTTCCATCCAACAAATTCAAGATATGCCTTTCTTTTTCAAAAGCAATTTTGCTGTGAAAATATTTTTTTACAGTACTGTCAGTAATCAGAATTTTATTTTTCATTCACTTTTACCTGAACTACATTTTTTGCCCATCGTGTAGAAAACTCATCATTGTTTATTACCAGCATAAACGGCCCATCTGTTTCTGCCAGCTTATTGCCATTTTCTTTTGTTATAAGGTAAATATTGCCTTTTTCCAGAATTTCATCAGCAGACAGCCGTATTTCATAGTTATCGGCGCACACTATGTGTATATCTGTGTTTTGGCTCAAGGTTACACTTATATCTTTCAGAATCACAGCCATTTCAATGCCGCTATAAGTTTTATCGAACACATCGCCGTTTTTACGTTTCATCTGTGTGTCAAAATTTATATAGTCGGCAGAGGTTTCGTCGTAATAATATATCTTTTCTCCGTCATTGACAATAAAGGACAGCTGCATTTTATCTGCCATTTCTTCCTGCTTTTTAACAGAATTTCTATTTATAACCACCAGAACTGCAATAAGCAGTACAGCGATAACAGAAATTATTGTTTTAAAATTCTTTTTCATAATAATTTACCTCATATTTTTAATACTGTATGGAACTCTCTCAATTACCAGCCAGGCAATCCTTCCGCCCAAAGCACCCGATAGAATGCCAAAAATATAGAACAGCAAAAAAGGGACCAATGCAAGCCTGTAATACAGAATATTTGTAAACAGCGCACCTGCCAGCACACCCATGCCACCTGCAATTGCCATACGGTCTTTTGTCGGAATTTTACTGAACAGCTTTGTACATAATACAGTATCTATTGCCAGCCCTGGAAGCGAATATGTGATAAAAACCAGTAGGCCCACTACAGAAGAAAAACCGGTATTCAGCGCAATAAAAGCCTGAACTATCCCCATCAATGTGGCAGTGCCAAATTTTTCTGTAACGGCCGCACCCAACACAAGGAACAGTATGCTGAAGCCTGCGCTTACACTGCCTCCGGGTATTCGTATAAAATCTGTCAGCAGGTTGAACACAGGTGCTACAACCGGTTTTATAAACATTCCGAAAACAGCCAGGAATGACATCATACACAGCTGTTTCAGAGTGAAATAACTTTTGTTTTTCATTTTAGTCTCCTAAATAAAAGGACATATCCTGAAAAGATATGCCCAAACAGACCTTTCTTTTGGAAAGGTCAACGGTATTTCTTTTCAAATGCTTAAAGCGGGAAGGCGAAGCGGTTTCCCGCCTTCACCCCGGAAGCCTTGTGGCTTCGTCATACACACCATAGCTTTGCCACAGGTCTGTATGCTCGAAATACAATATTAAATTGTAGTTTTACACCTATATATCAGTGCTTGTCATAAAATGTGGTTCCACAGTACGGGCATTCGTCAGGCAGCGGCCCGTTGCCAGGAATTTTTCTGTTGCCATGGCGCGATGTTCCTGTCGGTATATGTAAATTACAAGCGGGACATATCGACATATCGTATGCAATATACTTGGATAAAATAGCATTAACTATAAAAATTAATACTGTGATAATTGTAGACAAATTGCCGTATTTGAACTGCATTTCAATTGTAAAACGATATGGGATAATAAGGGAAAGGGCGAATATTCCAAAAATCCATAGGCTCAGTTTCCTCAGTCTGTCCCTTTTCTGTACAAACAGCCTTACTTTTAGCTCATTGTCATAGTCATATCTTGTATATGGTGTCTTCATTGTTTCAGCATTTCATCGGCCTGCTCCTGGTTGATAGGCCCCAGTTCGTAGCCTTTTTTAATCAGTTCTTCTATTTTACCTGCAGCCCACACTACATATTCTGCACAGGTCCACTGTCCGTCTACACGTTCTTTTACAGTTGTGCCTACAAGTTCCTGGCATTTCACACTGCCGAATTTCTGTTCAAATTCTCTCATAAACAGTTCCAGCAAAGTATAGCCCAGTCTGTCAGTGTGGCCGCCTACTTCATAAAAGCCGAAAGCCCAGCCGAATGCAACTGCGGCGGCGTTTACAGCGCCACATTTAGCGTCTATTTTCATATTGCCGTGGAGAAAAGACATCAGTTTTACACTTTCCAGCGGCATTTTAACCACACCGCGTTCAATCAGCAGGCGCAGTGTGCTCTGTGAACAGGTCAGTCCCTCTTCACCGAAATATGGAATTTCTTTATTGATAAGATAGTCGCTCATAATCTGCTCCCAAATTGGTTTATATGTAAATTATACTCCTTGCCACAGAATGTGTAAATATTTTTTAACATATTTTACTTGTAACATATGTTCTTTTTCAGTTTAATATATCTTTGATTTTGCAATACTATATAGGAAATAAAGCAAAAGGGATAATCAATGAACAAATTCAAAAATTTTTCAGAAAGCGGCAGTAAGACAATAGCTGCTGCCATAAATATAGCAGGTAAAATGGGGCATATAACTGTAGGTACTGAACATCTGCTTATGGGAATTCTCAGCTGTGGCAAGTCAGATGCGGCTGATTTACTGGCGGAATATGAAATTAACTTTTCCTGTGTGTATAATGTAACTTTCAACATTCTTGGTTCTGGCCAGCAGACAAAACTTGGAGAGGATGATTTCAGCTCAAACGCAGTGCGGGTTCTGAAAAATGCCTGCTTGAAAGCTACACAGAATGGAAAGGCTTCAGCCGGTATAAACGAGATTTTTTACAGTATATCCACCAACCAAAAATGTATGGCATATCAGATTATAATGGCACTTACACAAAATTCATCTGATTTCACGGCAAAGATAACCAATATGTGCCGGAGAAAGAACACAGCTGAATTTTCAGCAGATTCCAAAAACAAAAATGAAATGAAGAATATCGAAAAATATTCCAAAAACCTGACAGCACAGGCTAAAATATCTCCCTTTGATCCTTGCATTGGCAGAGAAAAAGAGATAACACAGCTTATAGAAATACTTTTGCGCAGGCAAAAGAACAACCCTTGTCTGGTAGGGCAGGCTGGTGTGGGAAAAACAGCCATAGTGGAAGGCCTTGCCAATATGATAGTGGAGGGTAATGTTCCCGAACAGATAAAAGGCAAGTCAATATACGCATTGGATATGGCCTGGCTGCTGGCAGGTACAAAATACAGAGGGGATTTTGAAGAAAGAATAAAAACTGTAATGGACGAAGCAGCCTCCAACCCCAATATAATTCTTTTTATAGATGAAATACACACTATCGTGTCAGCAGGCGGTGCGGAGGGCGCTATTGATGCGGCTAATATTATGAAGCCTGCTCTTGCCCGTGGCAATGTGCAGGTTATAGGTGCTACCACTCGCGATGAATATGCCGCATCAATAGAAAAAGATGCTGCCTTGGAACGTCGTTTCTGCCCGGTGGATATACAGGAACCCACTTTCAACCAGGCTGTTGACATACTGAAAGGCATTAAGTCGAAGTATGAACAGCACCACGGCATATCCATCAGTGACAGCGCGGCAACTGCCGCTGTGGAATTGTCAATAAAACATATCCCAAACCGTTTTCTCCCAGATAAAGCCATAGATTTGCTTGATCAAAGCTGTGCTTCCGTAAGAGTATCAGGCAAACATAACCTGTCTGAAAAAGACATACTTGCAGTTATAGCCAGACAGAGAGGTATAGAGATAACATACAGTAACCAACCGCAACGTATAATCAATATGGAAAACAGACTTATGTCCTGCATAAAAGGGCAGGATATTGCTGTAACAAAAATTTTATCAGCATTGAAAGGCTGGTATGCAGGTCTGAAAGATGATAACGGCCCTATTGCCAGCTTTATGTTCTGTGGGCCTACAGGCACCGGTAAAACTTACACCAGCAGTGTACTGGCAGACTTTCTTTTTCCAGGAGAAAGTGCACTTGTACGCATCGACTGTGCCGAATACAGCGAAAAAAGCAATGTTTCAAAGCTAATAGGTTCATCTCCGGGGTATGTAGGCTATGAAGAAGGTGGCAGGCTTGAAAAAGAATTGCCTGCAAAAAATAAATGTGTCCTACTGTTTGATGAAATAGAAAAAGCACACAGCGACCTGCACAATATTTTACTGTCTGCTATGGACAGCGGTTTTGTCACCACCGGCCGTGGCAAAAAGATAAGTTTTAAAAACTGTATTATAATTATGACCACAAATGCTGCATCGAATCTTAGCGAAAAATCAGTGTCAATTGGCTTTGAAAAGCATTTTTGCAATAAAAAGGATGATAAAACTGTGGTCAAAGAACTAAATAAGTATTTCTCACGGGAATTTCTTGGAAGAATAAATGAAATAGTATATTTCAATCCTCTGGACAGTATTTCACTGGGGAAAATTGCAAAAGACTGCATTGATGAGCTTTGCCTGCGCCTTGCAGCCAAAGGAATAAGATTTGAATATGACGACAGTCTGCCAGATTATATATGCAGTAAAAGTGAAGCAGAAGACTTTGGCGCAAGGAATATCAGAAGCCTGGTCGTTTCTTCTTTACAGACACCTATAAGCAATATGATTTTATCAGGGCAATTGTCTGACAATGCAAAATTATGTGCAACAATTGAAAATGGTCATATACGGCTGAAAACAGTACAGTATATTTAAAAAATTATAATTGACATATATTTATCTCCGATGATATAATCAAAACAGTACTAATTCTAACAGTTTGAAACCTAACGGATAGAGGTGTAATATGTCACATAAATTAGGTAAATATATTTTCGATACATCCCATCAGATGAAAGTGAAACTCAATTCTTTTTTCAGCAATGACGACCTTAACGGTGTCCAGGCGCATATATTGGGGTTTGTGGAATACAACGACAAAATAGGCCAGAACGTATATCAGAAAGACATTGAGGCTGAATTTAAAATCCGACGTTCATCCGTCAGCAGTGTTCTTGATACGATGGAAAAAAACGGATATATTATGCGCCAGTCAGTTCTGTCTGATGCCCGTCTGAAAAAAATTGTTCTTACAGAAAAAGCCACACAGCTGGGCGTAAAATACAGAAACAATATTGATTTGTTTGAAGAAACGGTGGAAAAAAATCTTACCGAAGAAGAAATAATTACCCTTAAGAATATCCTGGATAAAATATCTGCCAATATAGCTGATATGAAAATTGAAGAAGACAAATAAAGTAAAAAACCTCGCTTTTAAAGTGAGGTTTTTGTTTACAAATTATTAATGTTTTTGTTAATAGGTTATTAATTTTGGGGAACGCAAAACAACTAAAATTAACATAAAACCAAATAAAACAACACAAAAGTCTGCTAACATTAAATCAGTCGAGAGGTGTTTTATGAGGTATAAAAGAATTCTTACGGTGCAGGATATTTCCTGCGTAGGCCAGTGTTCATCCACAGTGGCACTGCCTATATTGTCAGTATGCGGTTTTGAAACCGGGGTGTTGCCCTGCAGTTTGCTGTCAAACCATACCACAGGTTTTGATGACTATTCGTTCAAGGACCTGGCTGATGAAATGAAAGAAATTATTGATAAGTGGCAAAGCCAGCAGATTAAATTTTCTGCTGTATATTCCGGATACATAGGCAACATAAACCAGCTTAAAATGCTGGAAAAAGTGATGGATAAATGTCTTGAAGAAGGTGCAGTCAGAATAATAGACCCTGCTATGGCAGATAACGGCCAGCTTTACCCAGGTTTTGATGATCAGTTTATTGAAGAGGTTAAAGCTTTGATTTCAAAAGCAGACTATATACTGCCAAATGTAACTGAAGCCTGCCTGCTTACAGGTACGGAATATACCGAGGTATATAATCAACAATTTATTGAGATGTTGTTGAGAAAACTTGCAGAAATTGGCTGTAAAAATATTGTACTTACCGGTGTTTCTCTTGATGGCCACAGCATAGGTGTGGCTATATACACAAACGGTAACTGCAGTTTCCATTTTCACGAAAAAGTTTCAAGGTCATCACCCGGTACAGGGGATGTATTTGCATCGGTATTTACAGGTGCATTGCTGAAAGGAAAAAATATCTTTGACAGCGCAGAAATAGCTTCAACCTTTGTGGTGGAATGTCTGAAAGAAACACTTAAATATCCAGACCATACCTATGGTCCGGTGTTCGAGCCGCTGCTCGGCAAATTGATTGAAGCAATGAATAATTAAATATATTTACAGGTGAGGAAAATAAAATGAAAGAAAAACTTACATTGCAGGCAACAAAACTTATGGAAGAATTTGTGGAAAAAGCAAATCTTAAAGCTGGTAATATTATGGTTATCGGCTGTTCAACCAGCGAAATTATCGGCTCTAAAATTGGTTCAAACTCCAGCCCTGAAACAGCGGCCATAGTTTTTGAAGCTATCTACAGCTATGCAAAAGAAAAAGGAATATACGTTGCTGTGCAGTGCTGTGAACATCTGAACAGAGCTATAGTTGTGGAAAAAGCGGCTGTTCCTTTCGCAGAAACAGTAAATGTAGTTCCACAGCCAAAGGCAGGCGGTTCTTTTGCCACACAGGCCTATGCACACTTTGAAAATCCGGTTGTTGTGGAAGAAATCAAAGCAGATGCAGGTATTGATATAGGTTTTACACTTATCGGTATGCATCTGAAAAAGGTTGCTGTGCCTCTGCGCCTTGAAAACAAAATGATCGGCGAAGCATTGGTAATTGCCGCCCGCACACGCCCTAAATTTATCGGTGGTGTAAGAGCTGTTTACAACCAGGAGCTGCTGTAGGAATGTATATAGGGAATGAGATAAAAGAATAAAGAGATATACAGATATATGAATAAAGGAGAAGAAATATGAACAACAGAAAGAACACTACAAAATTACTGGTAATTTCAGCAATGTTTGCGGCCCTTACATGCGTTGCCACAATGATTATCAAAGTACCGTCTCCTCTTAACGGTTATGTAAACCTTGGGGACAGCATTGTCCTGCTGGCAGGTTGGATGCTGCCGCCTGCCTATGGTTTTATGGCTGCAGGTATAGGCAGTGCCATGGCTGATGTATTCAGCGGATATGCCTTATATGCACCAGCAACATTTGTGATCAAAGGCATTATGGCAGTTATTGCCAACAGGCTGGCAAAAAAATCCACAGTAGCAGGCGGTATAATTGCTGAACTTGCAATGGTAGGCGGATATCTGCTTTTTGAAAGCTTCCTCTACGGATTTGTACCATCACTGGCCAACATACCAGCCAACTGTGTTCAGGGGATAGTTTGCCTTGTTATTGCTTTGGTTGCTATCCGTTTTGTAAAACGTAATCCAGACAGCTTCAACTTCTGATTTGAAAGGAACTCAATTTTGACTCCAGTTTAACAATAATATATTGAATTAATATTCAATTTAGGTTATGATTTAATTAATTGAAACCGTATTTGAACAAAAGGAGATATATTATGGACTACAAACAGGTACTTGAATCTGCACGCGGAAACATCGGCCCATATTGCAAAGCCTGCCCGGTGTGCAACGGCAAACGGTGTAAAAATCAGATTCCTGGTCCAGGCGCAAAAGGCAACGGAGATGTAGCCATGCGCAACTATGACAAATGGCAGGAAATCCGTATAAATATGGACACCCTCTGTGAAAATGTTACACCAGATACATCGGTGGAAATTTTCGGCAAAAAGTTTGACCTTCCTGTATTTGCAGGCCCGGTAGGTGCTGTAAAGCTTCACTATGGCGAAAAATATACAGACGAAGAGTACAACGATATTATTATCAGCGGTGCCAGAGACGCAGGTATTGCCGCATTCACAGGTGACGGCACAAACCCTGCAGTTATGCAGGCTGCCGCAAAAGCCATCACAAAATATGAAGGCTGTGGCGTTCCTACTATCAAACCTTGGAACATTGACACAATTAAAGAAAAATTTGACCTTATCAAAGACAGCGGCTGTTTCGCTGTAGCTATGGACGTAGACGCAGCAGGTCTGCCATTCCTTAAAAATATGACACCTCCAGCAGGTGGCAAAACTGTACAGCAGTTGAAAGAAATCGTTTCACTTTCTCCTGCACCTTTTATCGTAAAAGGCGTTATGACTGTAAAAGGCGCTATGAAAGCCAAAGAGGCAGGGGCAGCGGCAATAGTTGTTTCCAACCACGGTGGCCGTGTTCTTGACGGCACACCATCCACAGCAGAAGTTCTGTCAGAAATTGTAAAAGCAGTAAATGGCGAAATGAAAATCATCGTTGACGGCGGTATCCGTACAGGCTTGGATATTTTCAAAGCTTTGGCTATGGGCGCAGACGCAGTAATCATTGCCCGCCCATATGTTACAGCAGTTTATGGCGGTGCACAGGAAGGCGTCAAAGCCTATACAGACAAACTTAAAGCCGAACTGGCAGACGTTATGTCTATGTGCGGCGCTAAAACAATAGCTGACATCAACAGCGATATGCTGTTTTAATAAGGAGATATTATGGAAAGCAGAATCAAAGGTAAAATTGCTATAGTTACAGGTGCAACAAGCGGTATCGGCTGGTCTTCAGCTATCGAACTTGCAAAACTGGGCGCAAATGTTATTATTTCAGGTCGCCGTCAGGAAAGACTGGATGCTCTGGGCAAAGAACTGGATGCTCTGGGGGTAAAACACTATCCGCTGATTATGGATGTAAGCAAATCAGCAGATGTTAAAGAAAAAATGGCGTCCTTGCCAGAAGAATGGAAAGACATCGATATCCTTATCAACAATGCTGGTATGGCTGTTGGTACAGAAAAAGTGTTTGAAAGCGAAATGGAAGACTATGACGTTGTTATAGACACAAACGTAAAAGGCGTGCTTTATATGATTAAAGCTGTTGTACCACAGATGGTTGAAAGAAAAGCCAAAGGTGTTGTGGTAAATATGGGTAGTGTAGCAGGCAATATCGCTTATGGTGGTGGTGCAGTTTACTGCGGCAGTAAAGCAGCTATCAGATATATCACAGATGGTCTGCGCATCGACCTTATGGATACTCCTATCAGAGTTACCTGTATCGAACCTGGTCTTGTAGAAACAGAATTCTCCATCATCCGTTTCCGTGGTGACAAAGACAAGGCAAAAGCTGTTTATACAGGTATCGATGCCCTCACAGCTGATGACATCGGTGCGGCAGTGGCTTATGTATGTAACCTGCCAGAAAATGTACAGATTCCTGAAATGATTCTTACACCTGCAAACCAGGCAGACAGCATCAACAAATATTATCAGAAATAAAATCACAGGCGGAGCAATCCGCCTGTAATCATATAAGGAAATTATGAAAAAATTTATTCTTATTCCCGATTCTTTCAAAGGTACAATAACAGCAGGTGAATACTGCAACATATTCACAGCAGTTCTGAAAAAGTACTTTCCGGACAGCGAAATAGTTTCTCTGCCTCTTGCAGATGGCGGTGAGGGAACTACCGACTGCTTTCTGCAGATGGATGGCTATAAAAAAGTAACCACCACCGCTATGAACGCCTTTATGGAAGAAAAAGAGGTTTATTATGCTGTAAAAGACGATGTAGCTGTTATGGAAATGGCTATGTGTGCCTCATTGCCAAGTGCAAAAGGCAGGGAAAACCCATCTACAACCACTACATATGGTGTAGGTCAGCTTATTCGCCACGCTGTGGGAAATGGTGCAAAAAAGATTATTCTTGGTCTTGGCGGCAGTTGCACAAATGATGCAGGCGCCGGTATGGCAGCAGCTCTTGGGGTAAAATTTTATGATGAAAACCATAATGAATTTATCCCGGTAGGTGATACTTTAAATAAAATAGTTTTGTATAGTACTGAAGAGGCGGAAGAACTGCTTTCAGATGTGGAACTGGTGGCTATGTGCGACATAAACAATCCGCTTTACGGCAAAAACGGGGCGGCGTACATTTTTGCACCACAGAAAGGTGCTGATGCTGATATGGTAGCAGACCTTGACGGCAAACTGCAGTGTATTGCGGAGTTATCTCAAAAGCAGACTGACAAAGATTTTTACACTCTTAAGGGAGCAGGTGCCGCAGGCGGCATGGGCTTTGGTGTGTGCGCATTCCTTGGGGGCAGTCTGCGCCCGGGTGTAGACCTTATTCTTGATACAATAGATTTTGAAAGCCAGATTCAAGATGCAGATTTTATTTTTACAGGTGAGGGTCGCCTTGACAGTCAGTCTCTTTCTGGCAAGGCTGTTATCGGTATAGCCCGCAGAGCGAAAGGCAAGCCAGTTATAGCTGTTGTAGGCAGCGTGGCTGATGGTTGGGAAAAAGCATACAACGAAGGGGTAACAGCGGTATTCACCACTAACCTACAGCCTGTGCCTTTTGAAATTGCGGCAAAGAATGCACACAAAAATCTTGAGTCCACAATGGAAAATATCGCACGATTAATAAAAAGCACTAAATAGGTTTTATTGGTTTACATATTATTATTTTTGTGGTAAAATAGACTTAAAATAAGCTTAAACATCAAAAATGGAGGCAAATATGACAAATCAGGAAATTCTTGCAATGGTTGACCATACACTTCTTAAAGCAGATGCTAAAAAAGAAGACATCAAAAAAATATGTGAAGAAGCACTGGAAAACAATACAGCTTCAATCTGTATCAACCCAGGCTTTATTGAATATGCAGTAGGCATTCTTGGTGACAAAATTCCAGTATGTACAGTTATCGGTTTCCCTTTGGGTGCTATGACAACAGCTGCAAAAGTTTTTGAAGCTAAAGATGCTATCGAAAAAGGCGCACAGGAAGTTGATATGGTTATCAACATCTCCCGCGCTAAAGATGCTGACTGGGAATACATCACAGAAGAAATCAGACAGATCAAACAGGCTTGCGGTGACAAAATTCTTAAAGTTATCATCGAAACATGTCTGCTGACAGATGAAGAAAAAATCGCTCTGTGCAAATGTGTAACAGATGCTGGTGCAGACTTTATCAAAACAAGCACAGGTTTCTCCACAGCTGGCGCAACATTCCACGATGTAGAACTGTTTGCAAAATACTGCGAAGGCAAATGCAAAATCAAAGCTGCAGGCGGTATCCGCACACGTGATGATATGGAAAAATTCATCGCTCTGGGTGCTGAAAGACTTGGTACATCTTCCGCAATCAAAATTCTCAACGGCGCAGCTACAGGCAACTCTTACTAATTAAATATCAAAAGCGCAGTATTTTACTGCGCTTTTTTAAATTCTACTTTTTGTCGGGTGACTTATTTTTCCCTGTAATATATACTTAAGTCAAAGGAGGTGTGGAGAATGGATGCTTCTTATACCGGCAATAAAATATTACAGTTGAGAAAACAGAAGAATATGACGCAGAAAGAGCTGGCGGATTTGCTGTCTGTTACAGACAAAGCTGTCAGCAAATGGGAACGAGGGCTGAATTTTCCAGACTTGTTGACAATGGAGAAAATTGCACAAATTTTTGATACCTCTGTTGTTGAATTATTGGGGATAGAGGATTATTCAAATCGGCAGGTAGCAAGCGAAATTACAGATTTGGCAAACAGCGAAAAGCAGACATTGTTAAAGATAATCCGTAGCCGAGGCTGGCAGACAATTATAGTAGGTACATTTGTATATTTAAATTTGATATATTTTTCAAAATTATTGTATGATAGACACATAAATGACATTCCGGTGTTGTCTGTAGGTGTTTGGATAGGTCTTATTATAAGCAACGGCATTATATCAGTAAATTATGCCAACAGACTTTTGGGAAAACAGACATTTATTTCAAAATTCTGGGGATATTTCAGAAAAAGTAAATTTTATGGTGTTTGTAACAGATGTACCATTAAAATAGGTGATGTACTTTTAAAAATTGCAGAAAAAAGCCCTATAAATATAATAATTGACAAATTTTTTGACAAAAATTAAAAGCACCCATACAGGGTAGTTTTCTTCATACAAACAGAAAAGCCTCCCGTGTGGGAGGCTTTTTAATGTTTTTTTGATTTGTTTACATTCTTTCAGGAATAGGTGAGCTTTCTTCCTTTGCGTGGCCTGTAACTGGGGAAGCAGGCATCATATATAACTGCACTTCATCACATTTAATTGCACGCAAAGCATTGTTTCTGAACTGTGTCAGATATGCTTTATCATATTCTTCCTTTGTGCAAACCCAAGGGTTTTCCTGTTCTCCACTCCAGGACAGCGCAATCTTATCCAGCACATCCTTTCTCCGGTGTGCTAAAGCAAAAGCATTGCATCCAGCCATATCAGTATATAGTTTGAAATACTCAATAGAGCTTTGGTACATTCTTATCTGTGGCATATTTGGCCATGTAGCACTGCCGCCCATCATACCCACCATTATTTCTTCGCCTTTATATTCAGCGTTAAAAATAAATGATACGCATCCGTCACTGTGACCAGGTGTAAGTATGCAGAAGATTTTTGTGTTGCCTACTTCAAGACACATACCGTCTGCCAGCAGAATATCCGCTTTTTCAGGGCGTGGATCTGTAAATGCAAATTCTGTAGGAACTGTCTGTAACAGATTCCAGCCTATTCTGCTGATAGCAATTTTTGCGTCAGGGCACACATTTTTCAAAAAGTATGATGTGCCGCCATAGTGGTCAAAATGTTCGTGGCTTATGATAATAAGTTTGATTTTTGTCCCATCGATACCCAGTTTTTCAAGACTTTCAGCCATATGCTGTGCCTCTGGATCGTTGCTGCCATCATCAATCATAACATATCCGTCACCCGTATCAATTACCACAGCACCAACTGCCTGGCTACCAACCCAATAAACATTGTCAAATACTTTTACAGGGGCAAAAGGATTAACAGGGCCATTTTCAGCAACTTTGGAAATCACAGGTGCTGGATTATAAGGAAAAGCAGCTAACTTTTTGGTTTCAGATACAGCTTTTTCAAGATTAAGAGCGTTGTCAAATAAACTCATCATAATGTTGTCTCCGTATTATTTGTTTTATTTGCGACAGATTTAATATTTATTGTAATGCACTCTTGTTTCGTCATATCTGTCCACAAAGTGGTTTGCATTTTCATCTTCAGGGTAACCGATGGAAACAACGCCATATGGTCTTACAGACTCTGGCAGGTTAAACATTTCTGCCACAAATGCTTCTCTTTCGTCTCCTCTTGATATACCCAGCCATACAGTGCCCAGACCGTCTTCAGTAGCCTGCAGCATCAGGTTCTGTACACAGGCACCCAGGTCCTGTTCAACCAGCGGTGGATATTTCAGAGTCTGTCTTTCCAGCACCACAATACCCAGGGCTGCACCTGGCAGCATTTTTGCATAGCGGCTGAAATCTGCCAGTTTTACCAGAGTTTCCTTATCGTCAATTACAATAAATTCCCATGGCTGCTGGTTGCCAGCAGACGGTGCCTGCATTGCGGCACGCAGCATTCTGTCTATTTTTTCTGGCTCAATTTTCTGTTCTGTGTATTTTCTCACACTTCTTCTGTTAAAAATAATATCCATTTCAGTTCACTCCTTTTTCAATGGTAATATTCTATCATAATTATAACCTGGTCACAAACCAAAATTGATGTTTAATTTTTATGCAAATTGTAGTATAATTATTTTTATAGAAAAAGTTAAGAGGTGACTCTATGAAAAAACAACACTGGCCGGGCGGCGCTATGCTGGGGCCTGTACCCCCTGCACTTGTAAGTTGTGGTACTGTGGAAAAACCAAATGCCCTTACAATCGGCTGGACAGGTATTCTCAACACTATCCCACCAAAAACATATATTTCTGTACGCCCTGAAAGATATTCATATAATCTTATAAAAGAAAGTGGGGAATTTGTAATAAATCTCCCTACTGAAAAAATAGTAAAGGCTGTGGATTACTGCGGTGTGCGTTCCGGCGCAAAGGAAGACAAGCTGGCCAAATGTGGCCTTACAGTGTCCCCAAGTGTAAAAATCTCTGCACCTATGGTGGACCAGAGCCCTGTAAACCTTGAGTGTAAAGTAACAGACATTGTACATCTTGGCAGTCACGATATGTTTATAGCAGATATTGTGGGTGTAAATGTAGACGAAAGCCTGCTGGATGAAAAGGGAAAACTCCATCTGTCAAAAGCAGGTCTGTGTGCATATGCTCACGGTGAATATTTTGCCCTTGGCAAACAGATTGGTGATTTTGGCTTTTCCGTGCGCAGAAAAAGCGTGCAGAAAAGAAGAAATATGCAGGCAAAGAAAGAAGGCAGAAAAAATGGAAAAAATGGTAAATGATGTATTGCTGACAACTACTTTTACACAGGAAGATATTGAATATTCAAAGAAACGCCATGTTGAAATTTTCGACTCTGAATACGGCTTTTCAGAATTTTTCAATAAGTATGCCACAGCAGCAATTGACAATTTCCCAAAAACTTACAACAAAGAAAAAGACTTTATGCTTATAGCAAAAGTTGATGGCAAATTTGGCGGCACAATCACTTTTATGGGTGAAGAAAACGGTGTTGGCCGTCTCCGTTTTTTCTTTGTTGAACCATTTACCCGCGGAAAAGGCGTTGGCAGACTGGTATTTACAACTGCTATGGATATGGCAAAGGAAATGGGGTACAACCATCTGTATTTCTCCACATACAATGTGCTGAAACCTGCCAGAAATATGTACCGCAGTCTCGGCTTTGTAATCACAAAAGAAACACCGGAAGATGAAGTGCTCCCTGGTGCAGTAGAAGAAATCTGGGAAAAAGATATTTAATCAATATGGAAAAATATTTTGAATACGGAGATGAAGAAATACAGTATCTCTGTGAAAAAGATGAAAAAATGGCCCGCCTTATTGAAAAGGCAGGGCATATATACCGCACAGTAAATCCAGATTTGTATTCCTGCCTTACCGACAGTATTGTAGGTCAGCAGATTTCAACTGCCGCCCACAACACCATAAGGAGCCGAATTTTTCAAAAATTCGGCACACTTACTCCCGAAAAGGTGATAGAAATCTCCGATGAAGAACTTAAAAGCGTAGGGATTTCTTACAGAAAAGTGGCATACATAAAAGATTTTTCACAAAAAATTGTGGATAATCAGTTTAATGTTGAAAACATTTCCAAAATGAGTGATGAAGATGCCATCGGCCGGCTGGTTTCACTTAAAGGTGTAGGCAAGTGGACAGCAGAGATGATGCTGACATTTTCTATGTGCCGCCCGGATGTGCTGTCTTATGGCGACCTTGCTATCCGCCGCGGTATTATGAAACTATATGGCCTGGAAGAATTGTCAGAGGCTGAATTCCATAATCTGACAGACAAATTCTCCCCATACCGCACCACAGCGGCGCTGTATTTCTGGCATTACGCCAATCCGAAGTGTGATTCTACAATATAATAAAAAATCTCGGAGTTAGACAGGTGTCCGTAAAACAGTTAACGGAGCGTATCGGTATAGATACGCTCCGTTTTTTATTGATCGCAAACAGTCGTCTCTCCATTTACGAGAGACAAGGACTTCACTCAACGCACTACACCGAACGGTGTATAGAAGTGCGCCCTTTATCAGTTCGACAAATTGGAATCGGTTTAATCCTTGCTTAATACTTTCTTCTGCCAGGAATTTTTTCCGCATTGGGGACAGCGTATATATCTGGTCCTGCCCATATGCATTGCCATATTCACAGCTTTATAGGTAGGTACATGTCTGTGCTTGCAGTGCGCACACTCATAGTAGCCTGCCACCTGCTCAATACGCAACGCGTAGAAGCAACCTGCCCAAAATAGAATAAAGCCAAATACGATAAGAGAAATCCTCAACCAAGTTTCCATTTGTATAAAAGCAGCAACAAAAATAAGGGCGAAAAGAACGATTATAGCGGTGATGCCTATAAACACTTCTATAGACAACAATCTTTTGTCTGCCTGTTCTTTCTGCTTAATTATCTCAAGCAAATTATTTTCTAATTCTTTGTTGTAATTAGCCATTGTAACTATCTCCCCACACAATAAATCATTAACACTAATACCCAGAATATCACAAAGTTCAAGCATAATAGACGAGTCGGGCAGAGATTTGCCCGTTTCCCATTTTGATATTGCTCTGTCAGTGATGTTCAGTTTTTCTGCCAACTGCATTTGCGTTAAGTTTGTCTTTTTTCTGCAATCGGCAATGAACTTTCCGATTTTTACTTGATCCATAGGCTACCTCCTTACGCTTTCAGTATAGACAATTTGGGTAACGAAGAACACGAACCGATGGTTGAGTGGAGAGATATCAACCATCGGTGTGGGGAAAATTGACCGTCAAATTCAAGTTTATCTATCTATATGCGTTATTTTATCGTGTGACAGCTATATATACAAGAACAATCCCGGCAGAATTACCTGTCGGGACTGAAACTGTTTTACGAAGCCCCGCCATTATCTCCCGGGTTTCTTTCTATAAAAATATCATATATAAAATACTGCACCAGCTTACTGCTGATATAATACCTGCGGCTACGTCAGTAGGATAGTGAACTCCACCCACCACTCTTATAAATGCCAGCGTAAAACTGAAAAACAGCAATACGCCGCCAACAGCAGGGGACAGCAGAAAGGCCGTCATTGCAATTTCAGTCATACTGAACACGTGTCTGCTTGGCATACTGTTGCCTTTCGTGTCTTTTTTTATTATCGGGTTTATATCCAATGCCTCGTATGGTCTTGGTCTGTTTATTGCTTTTCTCACAAATGTCAGCAGTACAAAGCCTGTGCCGGGTATCAGTATGGCAGCCACAAGTTTTTCAGGTGCTTTAAAAAACATATATATCAGCATCAGCGGATAGGCGGCATAACCTATGGCTGTAAGCAGCTTGTTTGTTATCAGCAACAATGTTTTTGATGTACCTTCATTGAAAGGCCTGCTGATTTTTTCGTACAGTTCTTTTGTCATAACTTCTCACTTAAAATATATTTACCTATATTTTATAGTAGTGGGTATATATTGTCAAACAAATAAAAGGCGGGGAATCCCCGCCTTAAATTATGTGTTATTCGCCGTCTCTCTGTTTCAGATATTCTGCAACACCTGTCTGGTACAGGTTTTCACCATAACAGTCGATAACTACTGTCAGCGGCATATCCTTAACTTCCAGTCTGCGCAGTGCTTCTGCACCCAGGTCTTCGTATGCAACGATTTCAGATTTAACCACACTCTGGCTCAGCAGTGCGCCTGCACCACCGATAGCACCAAAGTATACAGCGCCATATTCTTTCATAGCGTTGATAACATCATCGTTTCGTTTGCCTTTGCCAATCATACCTGTCAGGCCACATTCTTTGATAAGGTATGGTGAGTAAGCGTCCATACGATAGCTTGTTGTAGGGCCGCAGGAGCCAAGAGCCTGGCCAGGTTTTGCAGGTGTAGGACCTACAAAATAGATTGTTGCATCTTTCAGGTCTACTGGCAGCTGTTCACCTCTCTGGTGTGCTTCCACCAGTCTTTTGTGGCCAGCATCGCGGCTTGTATAGATTACACCGCTCAGCAGTACTTCGTCACCGCTGCGCAGGTCTTTCAGTTTTTCCTGTGTCAATGGGGTAGTAATATATTTTTTCATAACTAAATCTCCTTTGACTTATGTCTTGTAACGTGACAGTTGATGTTAACAGCACATGGCATACCTGCAATATGTGTAGGCATAGCCAGAATATTTACACCCAGTGCAGTTGTTCTGCCGCCAAAGCCCTGTGGGCCAATGCCCAGCGCATTGATTTCTTTCAGCAGGTCAGCTTCCATTTCAGCATAGAATGGGTCTGGGTTAACTTCATCCACGTTTTTAAGCAGAGCTTTTTTAGCCATCAGTGCAGCTTTGTCAAATGTACCGCCGATACCTACGCCAACAACGATTGGTGGGCATGGGTTAGGGCCGGCATTGCGCACTGTATCAACAACAAATTTTTTCACGCCTTCAATACCGTCAGCAGGAACCAGCATTTTGATAGCAGACATATTTTCACTGCCGAAGCCTTTTGGAGCAACTGTGATTTTAAGTCCGTCACCTTTAACAATTTCATAGTAAATCATTGCTGGTGTATTGTCGCCTGTGTTTACACGGCGCAGTGGGTCAGCCACACAGCTTTTGCGCAGATAACCATCTGCATAGCCCTGGCGCACGCCTTCGTTGATAGCGTCTTCAATACTGCCTTCAACATAAACTTCCTGGCCGATTTCAATAAATACACAGGCCAGACCTGTATCCTGGCAGATAGCAATCTGATTTTTTGCAGCCAGCTGATAGTTGTCAATCAGCAGATTCAGAGTGTTTTTGGCAGGAATATAGTCTTCAACTTCGATTGCCATATCGATAGCTTTGCATACATCCTGTGGCAGGTTAACGTTTGCGTCGATGCACAGCTCCCTTACCGCTTTAGTAATTTCGTCCCGATGAACAATTCTCATGGTAAAAAATCCTTTCTGTTTATATAAATTCTGTTCGCTCTTTTCCTTATAAATATTAAGCTTTGATTTTATTGTAATATCGAAAAAACAAGATGTCAATTAATTTTACTTTTATTAGACATTTACATAAAAAAGGTGTATAATATATATGCAATTTTATGAAAGCTCCGGCTTTGACGCTTATAATAAAAAGTTTATATAGAGGTATATGCTATGCAAAACAGTATTTTAGTTACTCTTATCAATGCGGTTTTAAACAGAACAGACAAAGAACACGTTATTATCGCCATCGATGGACCAAGTGCTACAGGTAAAACAACATTTGCAAAAAATATCAAAAAACATTTTGATTGCAATGTTTTCCATATGGACGATTTCTTCCTGCCACCTGAAAAGAAGACAGAAGAAAGACTGGCTACACCTGGCGGCAATGTAGACTGGGAAAGATTCAAAGAACAGGTTCTGGACAAAATCCAGACAAACGAACCTTTCACATACGACATCTACCATTGCGGTACAGGCGATGTAACAAAATCAAAGGTTATCACACCAAAGCGCCTCAACATTGTTGAAGGTGTATATGCAATGCATCCAGAACTGAGAGAAGCTTATGAATACGAACTTTTCTTTGATGTTTCCCGTCCAAAACAGCTGGACAGAATCAAAAAACGCTCCAGCGAAAAAATGCTGAAACGCTTTGTTGACGAATGGATTCCACTGGAAGACCTTTACTTCAAAACTTTCAACACAAAAAAAGAAGCAGATTTCTGCTTTGACACAACAAGAGCATTCTAAATTGCAAAAGCCGGTGAAGATATTTCTTCACCGGCTTTGTGTTTTGTAAGTTATGAGATTTAAAAAGTTGTTTTGAAATTATAAGGATGATATAATTAATACAGTTAGGAAAGTTTGAATTTGGCGAAGAGTTGATGATATATATAACGTAGGGGACGTTGCCCACATCGTCCCGCAAAATTTTATATTTTACACCTAGCGTGTAGGGGCGGATATTATCCGCCTGTGTCATTCCGAGTGAGCGAAGCGACGAGGAATCTTATTATCACAAAACCAGAATTCTGTCATTCTGAACACCGCAGGTGTGAAGAATCCTTGCTCTTGTATAAACACAAACCCTTTTTACGCTGCGCTGGCGTTACTTTTGGCGCAAAAGTAACCAAAACGTGGGGGTTGCGATTCCCCCACGCCCCAACGCTGCACAAGTGTGGAATGCTACGTCTGCTACAAATCACGGAATTCTCCCCTCGTTCATTACATTCACTCGCCAAAGAATTCTGTCGTGATTTT
>JAFZGF010000031.1 GCA_017555565.1 Oscillospiraceae bacterium | reverse complement strand
TAAACATATTCTCTGAACCAACCGGACAGTGTCATATGCCATCTGCGCCAGAATTCTGTCACGCTTTTTGAAACATATGGCAGGTTGAAGTTCTGTGGAAAATCAAAGCCCAGCATTTTGCCCAGACCGATAGCCATCAGTGAATAACCTGAAAAGTCAAAGTAAATCTGCAGGGAATAGGCTATAATACCCAGCCAGGCCAGCGGTGTTGAAACAGAAGCAAACCCCATTGTTTCAATGTCTGTCCACAGCGCGCCTACATTGTTGGCAATAAGTACTTTTTTGCCCAGACCAAAGATAAACAGTTTGATACCTTCGTTGATGCCTTCAAGAGTGATTCTGCCTTCGTGTGTGTTCAGTTTTTCATTGATGTCAGAATACAGAACGATAGGGCCGGCAATCAGCTGTGGGAACATTGTAACAAATGCAGAGAAGTTGATAATGTTCTTTTCAGCAGGTACTTTGCCACGGTAAACATCTATAGTGTAAGACATTGTCTGGAAAGTGTAGAAGCTGATGCCCAGCGGCAGCGGAATTCGCAATAGCGGAATACTTGTACCAGTAAAGTTATTGATATTTGAAATGAAGAAATCTGTGTATTTGAAGAAAATCAGACAGCCCAGATTAAATATCATAGAGCAGGCAAGGCCTCTGCGCATTTTCTTTATATCGCCACGATGTTTTTCAATATACTGTGATGAGAAAAAGTCTACTACAGTACTTGCAATCATAATAGGGAAATACTTTACCTCACCCCAGGAGTAGAAAATAAGGCTGGCGATAGTGATAATGCCATTTTTGTACTTGTAAGGTACTATATAGTAAATCAGTAAAACCACTGATAAAAATCGGAACATAAAAAATATATTACTGAATATCAAATGTTTTACCTCCTTTTATATTTATTTTTAAATACAGCAAATAATATTATACATATAAGCAATTTTATATGCAAGGTTATTTTTGTGAATTTTTGCCTTTTACGCATATTTTACATAGTCTCTAAATAGACAAAAAAGAGGAGACGCTGCTCCTCTTTTAATTATTATGTAAATTTATTTTGCTTCGTGTGAGTAATCAAGAATTCTGATATTTTCACCCAGGTCTTTTGCCACAGTGTCCATCATTTTCTTCGCAAATGGGCAGGCAAAACCAATAGGTGTGCCTTTAGTGATGCAGGTTGTAAAGCAGATTGTATCTGCACCGCGTTTTACCATTTCTCTTGCACGCAGAACAGCTTTTTTACCTGGACAGCCGCCACAGTTGATAAAGCCTACGATTTTTATATCTTCTTCAACTCCTGTGAAAGAGCCTTCTTTTTTAGCTACAGTTTTAAAGTCAACACTGCCTGGGCAGAAATCTTCAGTCTGCATACATCTGATAAATCCAACTTTCATATGAAACCTCCGTTATATTTATATATGCCGAAGTCATTATATCATCAATAATACCAATATACAATATAAATAAGTAAAAAATAAAATAATAGCGATTTAATTAAGTAGATGTAAATCCAACAACATATGTAAATAAAAAAAAGAGAGGTAAAAACCTCTCTTTAACAACTATTATTTAAATGCTTCTTCGATAGCAGCGTCAACTGGTTCGTATGCTTTTTCAACGCCCTGGTCTTCAACAACCATTTCGTCACCAGCGATAACCAGAACAACTACATCACCTTTAACTACAACTCTGCCAGCTTTTGCTTTTTCCAGCAGGGAGCCAACATAGTTTTCGTTTGCAGCAACAATTTCAGCTTTTCTTGCTTCCAGAACAGTTTTAACATCTTCAGCTTTGCCATCTTTAGCATCAACAACCAGAATAACGTCAACACCTGGAGTGATTGGGCAGTAAGAACCTGCATATGAGTCATACAGATCTTCACCCAGCTGGATGAAATCGATATAGTCCTGAGCGATTGGTGTGCTCATTCTGATAGGGTTTGCATCTTCGATTGTTTTAGCAACAGCTGCTACATCATAAGATTTTGCATCTTCACCGCCGCCGCAAGCAACCATAGACAGTGCCAGAACAGCAGCAAGAACAAAAGAAATTACTTTTTTCATATCATTCTCCTTAATAGTCCATAATAACTTTATATTATTATGATACTGCATTTTTGTGTTTAATCATCGCACATTTTGCGAAAATTATTTGATATTTTCTACAATTTCAACTTCTGTGTTGCCGGTTGTAGCATTTTCCATAGCTTCGATAATCAGAGTTTTGAAATTGCCTGTGGATTCTGTAGCACCTGCAACAATATCTACAGCAGTAATTTTACCGCTTTCCAGAAACTGATTGATCAGGTCTTTGTTGTATTTGGCAGGGTATGTGCCAACCATCTGTTCCATTTCTGCTTTGTAGCTGGCATCTTCGCTTTTCAGATTGCCTTTTTCATCAACAGAATCAAATACAACCTGGTCCAGCTGACCTTCTACAACAGTAACTTCAACATAGTCTTTCCAGCCGTTGGTGTCAAACTCCACAAATTCTGCACGATATGTACCGTCAGTAAGAGCTACACTATTAATCTGTTCGCCAGTGCAGCCGGTAAAGGCACCCAGTGCGAACACTGTTGTCAGTGCCAATGAAACAATTTTTTTCATCTTTAGTCTTCTTTCTATATGTATTGATAAATAACAAATTTTAGTGCATAATCACGCATTAAAAATATACCATATCATCAATTCAATTGTCAAACAATATATATTTTTGTAATTAATCTGTAACTCGCCATACACAAATGTGTAAAGCTACAGGACTTTATCTTGACATAATGCAATTACTCTTTTAAAATAATAAAGATAAACTTGTATTTTAATAATATTATATATATTTTTTAAGGAGTATGTTTTGAGCAGAACATTCAGCAAAACTAAAAAAATCACCACTATGGGCCTGCTGTTTGCGCTGGCTATGGTGCTTTCTTTTGTAGAAAATACAATTGTGCCTTTTTTTGGCCTTCCACCGGGGGTTAAACTTGGTCTTTCAAATATTGTGGTTATGTACTGTATGGTATATATGGGCGGTGGCAGTGCAACACAGCTGGCATTGCTGAAAGGCTTTTTCGGCTTTCTCACCCGTGGTGCGACCGGGGGCTTCCTTGCCACTATGGGCGGTCTTTTCTCCGTTGCAATTATGTTTGTACTGAAAAAACTTTTCGGTGACAAAATCAATTACTATACACTTTCCATATTTGGTTCACTTTTCCACAACATAGGCCAGCTTGCAGGCGCCAGCCTTATTTTTGGCTCTGCCTTTGCTATGTACTATCTGCCTGTACTGGCCGGTTCTGCCATAGTTATGGGCTTTGTGACCGGTGCTATCTTGAAAGTGGTAATTCCTGCGCTGAAAAGAATAGGATAATTTGTATAATTTGTAAAAAAAGTGTTAAAACTATTGCAAAGAAAATTTCAAAAGGATATAATAAATTAGCAGTCTGGAATATCGACTGCTAATTCTATACATAGTTAAAAATTCATTATATATAAAGGAGATGTTCTGTAATGAAACTCAGACCATTGTCAAACAAAGTTGTTCTTAAGAAAGTTGAAAAAGAACAGACAACAAAATCCGGCCTTATCCTGTCTGCCAACGTATCAGAAGATATGCCTTGCTACGATGTAGTGGCTGTTGGCCCAGGCCTTGTGCAGGATGGTGTTCTTATCCCAATGACACTCAAAGTTGGCGAAAGAGTATTTATCGAAAAATATGCAGGTAACGCGGTTAAGCTGGACGGCGTTGAATACCTTATTGCACACGAACACGATGTGCTGGCAGTAATCGAATAAGCGAGGTTAGCAGTAATGGCAAAGAAAATCATTTATGGTCAGCAGGCAAGAGAAAGCCTGCAGAAAGGTATCGACACACTTGCCGATACAGTTAAAATCACACTTGGTCCAAAAGGCAGAAACGTAGTTCTGGAAAGAAAATTCGGTTCACCACTGGTTACAAACGATGGTGTTACTATCGCAAAAGAAATCGAACTGAAAGATGCATTTGAAAATATGGGTGCACAGATGCTGCGTGAAGTTGCAACAAAAACAAACGATGCGGCAGGTGACGGCACAACAACAGCTACAGTTCTGGCACAGAGCCTTGTAAAAGAAGGTATGAAAAACGTTGCCGCAGGTGCAAACCCAATGGACATCAAACGCGGTATCGCAAAAGCCTGTGATGTTGCTGTAAAAGCTATCGTTGAAAACAGCCAGGAAGTAAGCGGCAGTGAAGATATCGAAAGAGTTGCCACAGTTTCCGCTCAGGACAACTATGTAGGTAAGCTCATAGCTGAAACAATGGAAAAAGTAGGCAAAGAAGGTGTTATCACTATCGAAGAATCCAAAACAGCTGAAACATACAGCGAAGTTGTTGAAGGCATGCAGTTTGACCGTGGTTACATCACACCGTATATGGTAACAGACTCTGACAAAATGGAAGCTGTTATCGACGATGCTCTTATCCTTATCACAGACAAGAAAATTTCCAATATCCAGGAAATCCTGCCTCTGCTGGAAGAAATCGTTCAGAACGGCAGAAAACTGGTTATCATCGCTGAAGATATCGAAGGCGAAGCACTGTCCACACTTATTGTAAACAAACTCCGCGGTACATTTACCTGCGTTGCAGTAAAAGCACCAGGCTTTGGCGACAGAAGAAAAGAAATGCTGATGGACATCGCTATCCTTACAGATGGTACAGTTATCAGCGAAGAACTTGGCTATGAACTGAAAGAAACAACAATCGAAATGCTGGGTAAAGCACGCCAGGTTAAAGTTACAAAAGAAACTACAACTATTGTTGATGGCGCAGGCTACAAAGAAGAAATCGAAGACAGAATTGCACAGCTTAAAGCACAGATGGATTCTGTAACATCTGATTTTGACAGAGAAAAACTTCAGGAACGCCTTGCTAAACTGGCAGGCGGCGTAGCAGTTCTCAAAGTAGGCGCTGCAACAGAAGTTGAAATGAAAGACAAGAAACTCCGCATTGAAGATGCTCTTTCCGCTACAAAAGCTGCAGTTGAAGAAGGCATTGTTGCAGGCGGCGGTACAGCACTGCTGAATGCTGTTCCTGCAGTAAAAGCACTTTGCGAAGAACTGTCCGGTGATGAAAAAACAGGTGCAAAAATTGTTCTCCGCGCTCTGGAAGAACCTGTTCGCCAGATTGCAAAAAATGCCGGTCTTGAAGGCAGTGTAATCATCGACAAGATTATGACAAAAGGCGAAGTAAACTTCGGTTTTGATGCACAGAACGAAGTTTACGGCGATATGCTGAAAGCAGGTATCGTTGACCCTACTAAAGTTACACGTTCTGCACTGCAGAATGCTTCCAGCGTGGCAGCAATGGTTCTCACAACAGAAAGCCTGGTTGCAGACGAAGAGGAAGAAGTTAAAGCCACAGCCGGTATGGGCATGGGCGGTATGGATTACTAATTTTTCCATGCGTAGGGGATGGCCTCCTGGACATCCCGATGTGAATTCTTAAGATTTAATTAATAAAGTTCCACTGTTGTTGTACAGTGGAACTTTTTGTTTTATAATATAATTAAAGAATAATTTCCTTTTGCATAGACAGAAAGTGGAAATACAAATGAATAACACCAAGTTATCCAATTTGATAAAGGTTATATTTGCAATAATTGTTTTATTGTGGGGATATACTGCTTTTTCCCTTAGACACACAGAAAAAATAATACCGCAGTCGGATATATATTCAAAAACAGAGCTTAACAGCGCCTTAAACACTGCTGCAAGACACTTTTTGCCAATTCTTACAGAGTGTAAAGTTGATAAACTTTACTATAATGAAGAATGGAATATAAACAGGGGCGGTGATAAAAACACCATCACAGTGCTTTGCGACTTTGAAGTTATGTGGGACACACCTGTTTGGGATAAGGGTGAAACACGTCGTGGATGGTCATGGCATATGGAAAAAATCTGCGGTATATGGATAGTTACCAATTATGGCTTTGGCTGATAACCTTTTGAAAGGAGAATAATTATGAAACAAAATATCAAAAAGGTTTTAAAAATTGTTGCCGGTATTTTGCTGGTAGCTGTGATTTCGGTTACAGTATATTTTTATCTTGGTTTTTTCGGCAATCCTGTTTCAAAACTTCTTATGAAAAACTCTGCTGAAAAATATGTGGCAGAAAATTATCCGGACTGTCATATTGAAAATGTGGGCTATAATTTCAAGGATGGCAGATATTTTGCCAATATACAGAAAGAAGGCAGTATGGACACCAACTTTTTTGTGTATGCCGACTGGCTGGGAAACATCAGTTACGACAGCTATGAAAGCTATGTAACATCCGGCCACAACACCGTCAATCGTATGATGATGGAATACCGCGATTTGTTGGAAAATGCTGTTCCACAGCAAGATGTGGATTATACATTTAATATTTTTTA
Organism: Oscillospiraceae bacterium; assembly: GCA_017555565.1. Taxonomy (GTDB): domain Bacteria; phylum Bacillota; class Clostridia; order Oscillospirales; family Ruminococcaceae; genus RGIG3102. The sequence goes on along the minus strand of JAFZGF010000031.1, from coordinate 50,992 downwards.
CGGGGATATTCTCAACGATTACTATGGCAAAGAGTTTGACAATCTTAATGCGTACAATGCTGCTTATATGCCTCGGGAAGAAATTATACTTGATAAACAATATGATTACAGTGAAATAGGCTATAAATACGGCTATGTGTGTCTGTATGTAAACGATGAAGAGGTTTCTGTGTCTCGCGCTGGAGAAATTCTCCTTGACTTGAAATCAAGACTTGATAGTCAGAATTTAGGTTTTTACTGCATAGACTTTGTCCTCGAACTGCCGCGAAAAACAGATGGCTCGCCATATGATGACAAAACAAGAATAAATATAGACTATTTCCTTTGGGATGATATTTATGCCGAAGGGCTGGAAGAAAGAGTACAGACAGCCCACGATGAACTGACAGCATATTATGCAAAACTGGATGCTGAAAAGAAGGACTATTAGTTATGAATAAACAGTCTAAACTCAAACTATTATTTGCAGCCGTTGCTTTGTTTGTGTCTATTACTGTTTATTCTGTCATTTTTGGTAATCCGTTGTTTGAATATTTTGCCCGCAATACAGCAAACAGATATATAGCTGACAATTACCCTGGATGTTATATTTCTGAAATCACATATAATATGGTGGGTGTTTTTGGCGGCTATAGGGCAGTAATTAAATCCGAAAATAATTTGGATTTTGAAAAAACAGTTTATATAGATTTAACAGGATTGCTTATAAATAAAAAAGCAATGGAGTTTTTTTATGAATGATAGAATAAAACAGCTGACAATAGGGACACTTACGGTAATATTTACATTATGCATATTATGGCACACAGGAAACCCGGTGAATTGGTTAAGTGCAAGGGTGAAAGCATCTGACTACCTGCAGCAGAATTATGGAAAAAGCTATAGTTTTACTTGCAGGTATATGCAGCTCAGCAAAGTTAAAGGTTACAAGTGTACAATAAAGAGTACAGATTTCCCTAATGGAGTGCTACATATATGTATTTTAGACAACGGAGAAATAATAGGCTGACAGTCTTTCGTTGGTATAAAAATAGAATAAAATAAAGCCCCCTGAACAAGGGGGCTTTGGTTTTACATTTAACCATTCAAAACTGTAATTGTATTGTATGCAAAGTCTGTGTCGTGTTTTTCCACTACTTCCATAATTTTCAGCTGAACTTTTTCTTTCAGTGCCATATGTGCTGGCAGCGGAATAGGGAAAGAGTTATAGCTGATTTTTACATCCAGGCTGGAAGCGTTGAATTTGTCAAATTTAACAACCAGTGAATCTGTTTTGATTTCTTCAAATTTTACCAGTTCGCTGTAAATATCAGCGCAAACTGCCTGCAGGGTTTCTCTTGTTGTAGAATACAGCAAACCTATGATGATGTTTGTTTTTCTCATATTCATCTTTGTCCAGTTTGTGATACTGTCGTTACCCAGTTTGCTGTTTGGTACAGTAATCAGCGCATTGTCAAATGTTCTGATTCTTGTGGAACGGAAATTCATTTCTTCCACAATACCTTCCATACCGCCTACAGAAATCCAGTCGCCTATACCGAATGGTTTATCCAGCAGGATAGTAACACCGCTCATAAAGTTTGATGCGATGTCCTGTGCGGCCAGTGCAAAGGTCAGACCACCAAGACCAAGACCTGTGATAAGCCCAGTTACATCATAGCCGAATTCTTCCACAATAATAACAACCGTAAACACCATAACCAGTGCTTTTGCAATTTTTGTAAAGAAAGTTACGATAGTCTGGTTTACACCACCCAGTTTTTCACCGATATTGTCAATAATGTCAGGAATATTACCGATAAGATTCTGTACAGATACGCTTATCATCAGCATCAGTGCAATTCTCAGCACAGTTGTCATAAATGCTACAACAGCAACTTTTAATGTCCGGTTCAGCGGCAATGCAGTAATTGCAAAATAAACACCGGCAACTTTTATAAATGTTGTCAGCGGCTTTGCAAAGCTGTTTTTAAATGCGTTGTGTACCTTTTCACTTTTATTTCTGAATACAAGTTTTGCAACAAAACCCAGAATTTTTTCGGTCATTTTTGATACTATAACAGCAACAATATATATTGCCACAGCAGAAACAAGTTTCACGGCTATATGTGGCAGATATGATGTGCCAAATATAGTTTCAAGCAAATTAAACATATATGATACCTCCATTTTGCTGTTGAATAATATAGCACCATTCAAAAAATATGTAAAGTGAAATCAATCCGTTGCCCGTTTTCTATTGATGATGTATAATATAATATATTTTATAAACAGCGGGAATTATTATGGAATATTTTGATATTTATGATATAAACAGACAAAAGACAGACCGAAAAGGCGTGCGAGGCGAAAAAACACCAGAGGGTGATATGCGCCTGGTAGTGCACATCTGTATATTCAATAAAAAAGGGGAAATGCTTATCCAGCACCGTCAGCCATTCAAAAAAGGCTGGTCAGGGCTGTGGGATGTTTCAGTTGGAGGCAGTGCCATCGCAGGGGATAACTCAAGACAGGCTGCAGAAAGAGAAGTAAAAGAAGAGCTTGGTCTTGATTTGCAGATAACACACCGCCCGAATTTCAATATCAATTTTGATGGTGGTTTTGACGACTTTTATCTTGTTGACTGGGATGGAGACATTTCCGCCCTACAACTGCAATATTCCGAAGTTGAAAGTGTAAAATGGGCAACACGCCAGGAAATACTATCTATGATTTCAGATGGCAGTTTTGTACCATACTACCCATCGCTTGTAAATCTGATTTTTGATATGAAGAACAGCACGGTTAAATACGGTGCTCATTTCAGGGAATAATAAAACAGGTGATTTGAGTAATGAGTAAAGAAAAACGATTTGAAATAACATCAGCTTCATTGCACATTATGGCAATGGCATTTATGCTGTGTGACCATTTGTGGGGCACTATAGTCCCGGGGAATGACTGGCTGACTTGTATCGGCCGCATTTCCTTTCCAATTTTTGCGTTTATGATTGTGGAAGGCTATTTCCACACAAGCAATCTGAAAAAATACGCGGGTAGGCTGTTTGTGTTTGCCCTTATTTCTGAAATTCCATTTAATCTTGCTTTAGGCAGCAGGATTTTTTACCCAATACATCAGAATGTGCTTTGGTCATTTTTGATATCCCTTGGTTTGATTCATTGGAATGAAAAGGCAAAAAAGTCGGGTAAGTTGTGGAAAAGGCTGGTTGTTGGCACGGCGTCAGTGATTTTGGGATATCTTGGTGGTATTCTTACAATGGTGGATTTTTATCATGCAGGTGTGCTCACGGTTCTTGCGTTTTATTTCTTTCGCGGCAGAAAATGGTATAATTACCTTGGTCAGTTTGTGACATTATGGTATATAAATATTGAGATGTTGGGTGGATACTCTTATATGATAGACATAATGGGTAAAACATATTTCTTAGCCCGCCAGAGCTTTGCAATGCTGGCTCTTGTACCTATATGGCTTTATAGTGGCCGCAGAGGCTACCACAGCAAAGCTTTCCAGTATTTCTGCTATTGGTTCTATCCGGTACATCTGTTGGTGCTGGGGTTATTAAAATTTATACTTTGATATCGGATTTAAAAATGGAAGACATTATCAACAGAATCGAAAATATGGAAGCAGTTTTTGATTTTCTGCAGAGAATGGTGGCGGAAAAATCTTTTTCTGTCTGTAAACAAGACTGGTTCAGAATACACTTGAACAATTTACAGGATTATTATGAAAATGGTTTGTGGCTGGCAGACTATGAGCTGGATGAAAAAGGCTTGATACCATCAGGTATAAAACGAGGCATTCTGTCGCAGGATGGTTTCTATAATTTTCTGACAGATATCAATGAGTATTTATAAAGGAAGAAACACAATGGCAAAACATCAGTTTGGAATAATGAAAATACCACCACAAAAAGGTGTCAGATATGATGAATACGAACCTGATAAATATGACTGCATAAATGTGGATGATGATTTTATAGAACTTCTGTGCCCTATGTTGATGGAAATTCCCACATATTATCACACCTTGGATAAACTGGATTACAACCTTGCATATTGCGGTATAACCCTTATCCCGCCACAGTCTTCGTCGGCAATATCAGATATCATTGATGGCAATATGGATTTGCAAAGTCTTAAAATATTGCTGGATAAAGCAGTAAAAGAAAATAAATTTGTAATACATTATGGACTTTGATTATGGAAAAAACAAAAATTACAATAGATATAAATGATTTTCCAAAGGAAATACATAAATACCTTGAAAATGCAGATGTTTATGATAGCAGCTGTGGTGAAAACAGCAGGGTGTTGTACAGCAGCGGGGGCTATTACATCAAAATTACACCTAAAGGAAATTTGGAAAGGGAAGCTGACATAACGGCTTATCTCTTTAAGCAGGGTATAGGTCCGGAGTTTGTATGCTATATTTCTTCTGATAAGGACTATATGGTTACTCGTCCTGCTCGGGGTCAGGATGCCACACATTATCTTGATAATCCAGAAAAACTGTGCTCGAGTCTTGCAGCGGCAATGAAATATCTCCACGGCTTACCTGCGGATAATCTTCCGGTATCTCCGCAGATGGATTTTTACAATTCAGACGGCAATCTTGCCAGTGACACATTTATACACGGTGATTTCTGCCTGCCAAATATAATGTTGGAAGATTATAACTTTAAAACTTTTATTGACCTTGGCCTTGCTGGGAAAGGGGACAGACATATAGATGTTTTCTGGTGCCTGTGGTCTCTGTGGTTTAATCTTAAAACTGATAAATACACCCAATATTTTCTTGATATGTATGGCAGGGAAAACATTGATTTGAAAACAATCAAAAAAATAGCGACAATGGAAGAAAAGATATAGTTTTTAGTAAAAAATACCAAATATTTTGTAATATTTTTGTTGACATCAATAATGGTATCTGCTATAATAATTTTCGGTAAAATTGAATTTAACTTATGAAGAGCGACTGAGGGAACGGCCCTGTGAAGTCCGGCAACCTGCAAAAGTAAGGTGCCAAATCCGGCGGTGAAAACCGAGAGATAAGTAATTTATGCTCACAGGTTTTTTGCCTGTGAGTTTTTTAATGTGTATATTAAAAAATATGCCGTTAAAGATAGGTTGAATTCAAGCAAGTTTATATATACATAACACACAAGAAAAAGGAGAAAACTATGTCAAGAGTATTTTTTACATCAGAATCAGTTACTGAAGGCCATCCAGATAAAATCGCTGACCAGATTTCCGACGCAGTTCTGGACGAAATCCTTGCTAACGACCCTAACGGCCGTGTAGCTTGCGAAACAGCTGTTACAACAGGTATGGTTGTATGTATCGGCGAAATCACAACAACACATAACGTAAACATCCCAGAAGTTGCAAGAAGAGTTATCCGCGAAATCGGTTACGACAGAGCTAAATACGGCTTTGACTGCGACACATGTTCCGTTATCACTTCTATCGACAAACAGTCTGCAGACATCGCTCTGGGTACAAATGACGAAGTAGGTGGCGCTGGTGACCAGGGTATGATGTTCGGTTTTGCTTGTGACGAAACAAAAGAACTTATGCCACTGCCAATCTCTCTGGCACACAAACTGTCAAAACGCCTTTCTGAAGTTAGAAAGAACGGCACACTTGACTACCTCCGTCCAGACGGCAAAACACAGGTTACTATCGAATACGTAGATGGTGTACCTGCAAGAGTAGACACAATCGTTGTTTCCAGCCAGCACTCACCAGAAGTTTCCCTGGAACAGATCCGTGTTGACATTATCAACCACGTTATTAAACCAATCGTTCCAGAAGAACTGATGGACGAAGAAACAAAATACTTCATCAACCCAACAGGTCGTTTCGTTGTTGGTGGTCCACAGGGTGACTCCGGTCTTACAGGCCGTAAAATCATCGTTGATACATACGGCGGCTACGCTCGTCACGGCGGCGGTGCTTTCTCCGGCAAAGACCCAACAAAAGTAGACCGTTCCGCTGCTTATGCTGCAAGATACGTTGCTAAAAACGTTGTTGCTGCAGGTCTTGCAAAAAAATGTGAAGTACAGATCGCTTACGCTATCGGTGTAGCACAGCCTGTTTCTGTACTGGTTGACACATTCGGCACAAACACAGTTGAAGAAGAAAAAATCGAAGCAGCTGTTGCACAGGTATTTGACCTGCGCCCAAGAGCTATCATCGACACACTTGAACTGCGCAAACCAATCTACCGTCAGCTGGCTGCTTACGGCCACATCGGTCGTGAAGACCTGGGCGTTAAATGGGAAAACACAGACAAAGTGGACGCTCTGCTGGCTGCTGTTAAGGCAATGTAATTATATGATCTGATAAAAAAGAGTGGATATTCCACTCTTTTTTATATGAAATCACAATATTGTTGGACGTTTACAATATTTTACAAATAAACTGTTGACAAATCTTTGTCAAAGTGCTATAACTAAACCATCACATAGTGATACAGATAGAGGCGCGGTAGCGAACAGTAATCTGCAGAGGGGGCACCCTGTGAAGCAGGCGAAAGGCAAAACCGCCGAAATCGGCACAGAGGCATCTGTGCAAGGTTGGTACAACGGATAATACCGGCTGTACTCCTGTTAAAAAACAGAGGGGCTATCAGAAACTTATAAACTATTGCGTTTTAAAGGTTCTGCATAGCTGCAGGACCTTTTCTTTTTAGAAAAAATTCTGCGCTACAAAACATTTATTATTGCGGAGGAAAATTTTTATGAACTCAATTTATTTCAACGGCAACATCTATGTAGAAAGAGACAGATTTGTGGAAGCTATGCTGGTTTCAGACGGTCTGGTACAGAAAATCGGCACACTGGAAGAAGTTACAGAAGGTCTGTGCCCAAAATGCGAAAGAGAAATGATTGACCTGGAAGGCAGAACAGTTGTTCCTGGTTTTAACGATTCACACTGTCACGCACTGAACACAGGCAACGCACTGTCTTGCGTAATTCTCCACGGTTCAACATCCCTGGCAGAAATCATCGAAAAAGGCCGTGACTTCCTGGCAGAAAACCCACTTAAAGAAGGTGGCGTACTGGTAGGCCGTGGCTGGAACCAGGACTACTTTGCAGAAGGCGCTATCCTGCCAACAAGATACGACCTGGACAAAATCACAACAGAATTCCCAGTTGTTTACACACGTGCCTGTGGTCATATGCTGGTATGTAACTCCAAAGCTCTGGAAGTTGCAGGCATCACAAGAGACTCACAGCCACTGCCAGGCGGCGAACTGTACAGATTTGAAGATGGCGAACCAAACGGCCAGTTCTCTGAAAATGCACAGAGAGTTATCCAGAACATCATCCCAGTTGACTCAGCAGAATCTCTGTCCGAAAAACTGAACGTTGCTATGGCATATGCAGCAAGCCTGGGTATCACAACAGTTCAGACAAACGACATCGGCCGTGAAAACTGGAGACTGACAAATGAAGCATTTGAACTTACATTTGCAAACAACCCTAATGCTATCCGTGTTTACAGCCAGAACACATTCTCTGACCCTGTAACATACCAGGACTTCCTTGATGCAGGTCATGTGACAGGCAGCGGTACAGATATGTTTAAATACGGCCCACTGAAAATGTTTGTTGACGGTTCCCTGGGCGCACGTACAGCTCTTATGAGACAGCCATATGCTGACGATCCATCAACTTGCGGTGTTCCTACAATCCCAGTGCCAGATTTTGAAGCAATGGTAAAAATGGCTGATGACAACAACTGTCAGGTTGCAGTACATGCTATCGGTGACGGTGCTATCGAAATGGTTCTCAATGCTTACGATAAAGTTATCGAAAACGGCAACAACAAAAACCGTCATGCTGTTGTACACGCACAGATTACAGATACAGAAATGCTGGAAAGATTCAGATCCAGTGATGTTCTTGCACAGGTACAGCCTATCTTCATCCACTACGATATGAACGTTGTTGAAGAACGTTGCGGCGAAGAACTGGCATCTACATCCTATGCGTTCGGCGACCTGTACAGAATGGGCGTTCACACATCCTACGGTACAGACTCACCAGTAGAAAATCTGCAGCCATACGAAAACCTGTACTGCGCAGTTACAAGAAAACGTCTTGATGGCGCACGCACATACCGTGAAGACCAGTGTGTTGATATCTACGATGCTATCGACCAGTACACAATTGGTTCTGCTTACACAGAATTTGCAGAAAACAGAAAAGGCCGTCTTATGCCTGGTTTCCTTGCTGACTTTGCAGTTCTGGACAGAAACATCTTTGCAGTTCCATCAGACGAAATCAAAGACGTTAAATGTGTAAGAACAGTTGTTGGCGGCAACACAGTATTCCAGAGATAATTTAGACCAGTAATCTGATTTAAGTACTTTCCTAAAAAAACGGAGTGATTTTCACTCCGTTTTTTCTTTGTTCACCAACATCAGTAAAAAGACATATTATATATCAGAAAGAGGTGTATATTATGATATCTGATGTTTATATGATAATTCTTACGGCGTTTGCCTTGTTTGGTGCTTATTCCTTGGCAGAGCAGTTAATGGTAATCTGCAGGCAGCGCAACAGCCCCAAATCAGTTACAGTTATGAAATATGAAAAGGATCTGAATTTGTATCATACAATAAATCATATACATAATGAGTTATTCAATAATGAAATTCTTTTGATTTCAGATAATCCTGAAGATACCTGCCCACTTGCACCGGTCGTTGCCCCTGAAGAATTACTCAAATTTATCACATTTGATTTATTTACAAAGAATTGACTTTACTCTATAATATATAATGTATTTTAAACAGGAGGGAGGAATCAGTTTGCAACAGTTAGACAGACTTGAGGGGACAATTGCATACATTACTTTTACCAGTCAGGATACAGGTTTCACTGTACTTGAACTGCAGACTGATGACGACCTGGTTACTGTAGTAGGTGAGATGGTGGGTGTAGCACCCGGTCAGCAGCTTGTTGTACAGGGTACATATGCAAACCACCCGTCTTTTGGCATACAATTCAAGGTGCAGAATTACGAAGTAGCCCTGCCAAGTGATGAAAATGCTATCTATGCCTATCTGGCCAGTGGTGCGGTTAAAGGTATAGGCCCTGTAACAGCAAAACGAATTATTAAAGCCTTTGGTGCCAATGCACTGGAAATACTGGAGTGTGATCCTGTTCAGCTTGCAACCGTCAAAGGTATATCCTACCGCCAAGCTGTTGATATACAGACAGAGTTCAAACGAATATACGGCATTCAGGACGTTATAATGAATCTGTCAAACTACGGCCTGACCGCAAGCCAGGCTATTGCACTTTATGGTGTATATGGACAGGCTACCACAGAAATAATCAGCCAGAATCCTTATCTGTTGTGCAACGACCCTACATTCCTTCCTTTTGAACGGGCTGACAATATTGCCAACCGAATGATGATGGAATACGACAGCCATCAGCGTATAGCTGGTGGTGTGCTGTATGTTCTCCGCCACAACAGTCAGAAAGGCCACTGTTGTGTACCTTATGATCGTCTTGTGGAAACTGTTTCAGCGTTTATCAGTGTAGAACCGGAAAAGGTGGAAGGTGTAATAGAAGAAAAATGCGATGAAGGTGAACTTTTCTGTGAAGAAATAAACGAACGTCCATTTGTATATCTGGCACAGCTTTATGTGGCCGAACTTGTAAGTTGTCAGAAACTTACACAGCTTATGGCATCAAAGCCGAAAACCAATATCGACATTTCTTCTGTAATCAACACTGTTCAGAATATATTGGATATAAAATATGCACCAAATCAGATAAAAGCATTGGAAAAAGTTGCAGACAGTTCAGTATGTATAATTACAGGTGGTCCGGGTACAGGTAAAACCACTCTTGTTAAGGGTATTATTTCAATGTTTGAAATGCAGGCTGATGTGGTCAGCCTTTGTGCCCCTACGGGTAGGGCGGCAAAACGTCTCGGCGAACTTTCCGGTAAAAATGCAAAGACAATTCACCGCCTTCTTGAAGTTGTTCCAGGCACAAAAAATGATATAAAATTCCAGCGAAACCAGGATAACCCTATCCCTTGCGATGTTCTTATAGTGGACGAATGCTCCATGGTGGATATTGTTTTGTTCAGCCAGCTAATTACAGCGGTAAAAGACGGTTGCCGAGTGGTGCTTGTAGGTGACTATAACCAGTTACCGGCAGTAGGACCGGGCAATATACTCAAAGACCTGCTGGACTGCGGTATAGTTCCAAATGTCCAGCTGACAGATATTTTCCGCCAGGCACGGGAGAGTGATATTGTTGTAAATTCCCACGCAATAAACCAGGGTGTTTACCCTAAAACTGGTGGCAGAACCGGTGATTATTTCTTTATAGAATCCGGAGAAAATGTGGAAGATTATATCACGGGCCTTGTGCAGACAAGACTTCCACGAGCATATGGGATTGACAGTTTTGAAGATATACAGATACTTTCCCCATCAAGAAAAAGACGTGGCGGCACAGTAAATCTCAATGCAGCCCTTCAGTCTGCTTTAAATCCGGAAAATCCTGCAAAACCTGAAATAGCTTTCAATGGTGTCGTTTTCCGTCTTGGTGATAAGGTTATGCAGATAAAAAACAACTATGACCTTCAGTTTGTCAGAGATAACGGCGAAACAGATGTAGGTGTTTTCAATGGGGATATAGGTCAGATTATTGCTGTGGATAAGTTTAATAAATCACTTACTGTCAAAATTGATGATAAAACCTATGTCTATCCCCAGGAATTTTTCCCACAGCTGGAACACGCCTGGGCAGTTACTGTTCATAAAAGCCAGGGCAGTGAGTTTAAAGCGGTTATACTTTGTATTTCAGACACTCCAAATGAACTGCAGTACCGCAATCTTCTGTACACTGCATTTACCCGCGCAAAAGAACTGCTGGTAGTAGTTGGCAGAAGTGAAATAATGGCTCGGATGGTTCACAACAGTAAAAAACAGCTGAGATATTCAGGCGTAAAACATTTTATAGAGGAATTCAATGGTTGAGTTTATAAGGCAGATTTTATTTGTACCCAAATGCAAAAGATGTTTTAAACCGGCAGACAGCAAAAATCTGTGCAGTAACTGCGCAAGAGAACTGGCCAAATGCAGGATATCAAATCCCCAACTGCCGTTGGAAAAGAAAATGGATTTTATAAGCGGTACATATGCGTCATATAAATATGAAGATGCAGCAAGAGATGTGATAATAAGTGCAAAATTCCGAAATCCGGCTGCTTTTATAGCATCACTTTTAGATGATATTTCCATTGACATAAAACAGATTTTGGCGCAAAATAATATAGATATAATAGTGCCAGTTCCAAGCCATAAGTCGAAGTTGTACACTCAGGAATTTGACCTTCCAGACGAAATGGCCAAGAAACTGGCAAAACATACAGGGGCAGAGTATTCATATGCTGTCAAAAAGACCAGAAAGACTGAAAAACAGCATAATCTGGCCCGCAATAAACGCAAGACAAATCTTGTAAATGCCTTTGAAGTCACAGGAAATGTGGCAGGCAAAAGAATACTTTTAATAGATGACGTAATTACTACAGGCATCACAGTGTCCACCATAGCGGCAGATTTAAAATTAGCCGGGCGGGATAATGTGTATGTCTGGGCGTATACTTTCAATAAAGAGAAGGGGAATACATAATGGCAAATACAAATGATATCGGTATTGACCTTGGTACTACCAAAGTTATGATATATAAAGATGGCGAAGGTGTGGTTTTGAACGAGCCAAGCGTTGTTGCATATGATGCAAACAGCGGCAAACCTTTCGCTTTCGGTGACGAAGCCTTCCTTATGGTAGGCAAAACACACAAAAACATAGTTGCAGAATATCCGCTGAAAGACGGTGTTATCTCCAACTACACACTTACCAAAGAAATGGTAAAATATTTTATCGGCAAAGCATACAACTCCAAAGTGATGAAACCAAAGGTTTGCATCTGCATCCCAAGTGCTGTTACAGGCATTGAAGAAAATGCGGTTGTTGATGCTGCTGTTTCTGCAGGTGCCCGCCAGGTTTTCCTTATTGAAGAACCTATCGCTGCAGCTATCGGTGCAGGTATCGATGTAGTCAAAGCAAACGGCAATATGATCGTTGATATCGGCGGCGGTACTACTGACGTGGCTGTTATTTCCCTGGGTGGTGTTGTATGTTCAAAATCCATCAAAATTGCAGGCAACACTTTTGACCGCGAAATTGCAAAAGCACTTAAAAACAAATATAATTTTGTTGTAGGCCAGCGTACAGTTGCAAACCTTAAACACGAAGTTGCCAACTGCATGCCTTCGGATGATGAAAATGTTGTGTTCAAGGTAAAAGGTATGAACCTTCTCAAAGGTCTGCCAGGCACTCTTGAAATCTCCACAAATGATATTTATCCTGTAATCGAACCTATCATTGCCGAAATTTTAGCCACAGTAAAGCAGGTGCTGGAAGTTACACCTCCTGAACTGTCCGGCGACCTTTTCGAAAACGGCATTGTTCTTACCGGTGCAGGTGCAAAAATCAAAAATCTTGATAAATATCTGGAATCCCATCTTACAACAAAAGTTTACCTTGCAAACGAACCTGAAAAATGTGTTGCAAAAGGTACAGGTATGGCATTTGAACTGGAAGGTGTTCTTGAAACAGGTTTCCGCGATGTAACACCTGGTTTTTCAAGATAAAATTTAATTATTGATTATAAAAGGCGGATATATTGGTATTCGCCTTTTGTCGCATAAAAATGGAATATAAAATAATAAAAGACAACAGAAGAAAAAAGCTGGCAATGTATGTGGAAAAGGACGGCACAGTTATAATCAAAGTGCCTAAATGGACACGAAAAAGTCTAATAGAGCGCTTTTATCGAGAAAATATTATCTGGATCGAGCAGCAGAGAGAAAAATTGAAACTTCAGAAAGACAATTTTATTACTCTGTCTGAAAATGATATATCAGCATTGAAATCCAGGGCAAAAACTGTACTTTCACAGAAAACTGAATACTACAGCAGAATAATGGGTGTAAATCCGGAAAGTATTAAAATTACATCAGCAAAAAAACGCTGGGGCTCCTGCAGAAGATGTGCGGGCAGATATTCCATCTGCTACTCCTGGCGCACTATGCTGCTTTCAGACAGAGCCCAGGACTACATAGTTGTCCACGAACTGGCACATATAAAACATTTTAACCATTCCACAGCTTTTTATATGGAAATAGAAAAAATATTGCCAAATTGGAAAGAACTTGAAAAAGAAACAGACAATTTCAAGGATATTTATCTGTATTAGGTGTTAATCTGTTGAGAATTTTACGAAAATATGGTAAAATAAATAGATTAATATTGGAGAGTGAATAATGGATTTTACAAAAGCAACTCAATTGAGAAAACAATATATTACACAGCAGTTTTCCCATATGAACAATATGCAACAGCAGGCAGTTTTTCATATCAAAGGACCACTGCTTATTCTTGCAGGCGCAGGCAGCGGTAAAACAAGCGTGCTTATCAACCGTATTTCCAATATGGTGCGCTTTGGAGACAGCTACAGCAGCCCTTATTTCCCAGGTGATGTGGACGAAGACACATTGGAAATGCTGGCAGAAGCTGTAGCCAACAAAACAAAGCTGGATTTTGACACAGAAACCCGCATTGCCACCGGCAAAATCTACCCTTGGAATATTCTGGCGATTACATTTACCAACAAAGCAGCAGCTGAATTGAGAACAAGACTTGAAGGTTCTCTCGGTTCTGCTTCAAAGGATATTATGGCCAGCACATTCCACTCCCTCTGTATGAGGATTCTGCGTCGTGACGGTTATCTCCTTGGCTATCGGAAAGAGTTTACAATCTACGATACAGATGACCAAAAACGCGTTATGAAAGAGGTTATGAAAGACCTCAATATAGATGACAAGTTTGTTCAGCTTAAAGTAGCTATGAACAGAATTTCCGGCTACAAAGACAAACTTATCGGCCCTATGGAAGCCGAAAAATACGCTACAAACACCCACGAAAAACTGATTGTGCGCTGTTATGAAGAATATCAGTCCCGTCTTAAAAAGGCCAATGCAATGGACTTTGACGACCTGATTTACAATACTGTTATGCTTTTCCGCGCCAGCAGTGAAACTCTGGAATACTATCAGAACCGCTACCGCTATATTATGGTAGACGAATACCAGGATACTTCCACAGCCCAGTTTGAACTTATCAATCTGCTGGCTGCAGGCCACAACAACCTGTGTGTGGTAGGTGATGATGACCAGAGTATCTACCGTTTCCGTGGTGCTACAATAGAAAATATCCTCAGTTTTGAAGAACAGTTCCCGGATTCAAAGGTTATCCGTCTTGAGCAGAACTACCGTTCAACATCCAATATCCTCAATGCTGCCAACAGCGTTATCGGCAACAACAAAGGCAGGAAAGGTAAAACATTGTGGACATCAACTGCTGGTGGAGAAAAAGTAAAGATTTATCATCTGGACAAAGAGTTTGACGAAGCACAGAATGTAGTTTCCATAATTGGTGAAAACATTAAAAAAGGTGCAAAGTTCTCTGACCACGCAATTCTTTACAGAATGAATATGCAGTCTGCCAATATGGAAAATGCTCTTGCAAGAAGTGGTATTTCCTATCGTGTTATCGGCGGTCACCGTTTCTATGACCGTGCAGAAATCCGCGATATTATGGCATACATCCATATTGTGGTAAACCCTACAGACAACCTTCGTCTCAAGCGTGTAATCAATACCCCGGCCAGAAAAATTGGTAATACCACAATAAATACATTGCAGGAAATCGCAGACGAAAAAGGTCTCAGTATGATACAGGTACTGTACAATATGTACGACTATCCTCGTCTTTCCCGTGCACTTGCTCCGCTGAATAATTTCCTTAATATTTACCGTGCACTTGTAGAACTTTACCGCACACGCCCAATGGAAGAATTTGTACCTAATCTGCTGAAAATCACCGGCTATGAACAGATGCTGGCTGATATGGGTGAAGAAGGCCGAACAAAACTGGAAAACGTTGGCCAGCTGGTTTCCAACATCCAGGCATATAAGGATATGAACGAAGATGCCACACTGGAAATGTTCCTGGAAGAAGTTTCCCTTATCAGCGATATTGATAATTACGATGAAAATGCAGATAGCGTAACGCTTATGACTATTCACTCCGCAAAAGGTCTGGAATTCCCATATGTTTTCCTTGTAGGTGTGGAAGAAGGTATTTTCCCAGGCGAAATGTCCCGCTATAACCCTGACGACATTGAAGAAGAACGCCGTCTGCGGTATGTTGGCATCACCCGTGCAAAAAAAGAACTTTATATTTCCCATTGCAGTGAAAGAATGGTATTTGGTCAGACAAAACGTCCTCTCCCATCCAGATTTATCGAAGAAATGGATAAGTCCGTATGCGATATGATAGACAAGAGACCAAAGGTAAATAAAGTTGAACCACTTAGCCGAGCTACAGTTGTACAGACTAAATCACCTTACAGCCGCAATTCCTTCCTGGAAAACTCTGCAGTTGCAGCCAAGAAACCTGCAGCTCCTGCAGGCAAAAAAGTATTTGCAGTTGGGGATAAAGTTCACCACAATGTATTTGGCAATGGTGTAGTGGTAAAAATTACTCCTATCGCCAATGACTCTATGCTGGAAATCACCTTTGAAAGTGTAGGTAACAAAAAGGTTATGGCAAACTTTGCCCCTGTTTCAAAGATAGATTAATAATAAAGCGTATATGGGACGGCATAATTGACGTCCCGCTAAAAAATAGATTAAGTTTATTAATTTTAATTCGAATATAATTTAAAAGAGGTTTATTATGAAAGTAAAACTTATAGCTCATACTCCAAACCCTGAAAAAGTTGTAGCTGCAGCGGCAAAACTCTGCTACTCCAACGCACAGATCGATACTCTGCTGGATGGTCTTACAGAAGAAAAAAGCAAAGAATTTGTAGAAATGCTTGCTTCTCTCGGCCACGAAAGCCCAACAGAACACGCATCTTTCACTTTTGCCATCGAAGGTGTGTCCCGCTCACTTCTTGCACAGATTACACGTCACAGAATCGGTTCTTACTCAGTGCAGAGCCAGAGATATGTTAATCTCAAAGAACCTGATTTTGTAACTCCTCCTGAAATTATGGATGACCCTGAATCACTGGCACAGTTCAATGATTCTATGGCTATGGCCGCTGAAAACTATCAGAAAGTTACACAGCTGCTGAAAGAAGCGCACAAAGAAAAATTCATTGCGCAGGGTATGGATGAAAAAACAGCAAACCGCACAGCTGAAAAGAAAGCTCTGGAAGATGCACGTTTCATTCTGCCAAATGCCTGCACAACAAAAATGATTGTTACAATGAACACACGCAGTCTCAACAACTTCTTCCGTCACCGTTGCTGCACACGCGCACAGTGGGAAATCAGAGAACTTGCAGACGAAATGCTGCGCCTGGTTTGTGAAGTTGCACCTGCTCTGTTTGTTCGTTCCGGCCCACCTTGTGTTTCCGGTCCATGTCCAGAAGGTAAAATGAGCTGTGGCCGTATGCTGGAAATGCGCGACAAATATGCACAGCTTAAAAATACAAAAGTTGGTGAATAATATGGGCAAACTTATTGTTATCGAAGGTCTTGACGGTTCCGGTAAAGGTACCCAGGCAAAACTGCTTTTTGAAACATTGGAAAAACAGGGCAGAAAGGTTAAGAAAATCTCCTTTCCGGTATATTCCAGCGATTCTTCTGCACTGGTAAAAATGTATCTTGCAGGTCAGTTTGGCTCCAAACCTGGTGATGTAAATGCCTATGCAGCATCCAGCTTCTATGCTGTAGACCGCTTCGCCAGCTTTAAAGCTGACTGGGGCAAAGAATACAACGATGACTACATAATCATTGCCGACAGATATACAACATCCAATGGTGTTCATCAGTGCTCTAAGCTGGACGAAAGCCAGTGGGTTGAATATATGGACTGGCTGTATGATTTTGAATACAATAAAATGGGTATCCCTTCACCTGACTGTGTTATCTATCTGGATATGTCACTGGAAGTTTCACAGAAACTTCTTTCCGGACGCTACCAGGGAGATGAAAGTAAAAAGGATATCCACGAAAAAGATACTGATTATCTTGCCAAGTCCCGCCTGGCTGCACGTTTCTGTGCTGACCACGACAACTGGACAGTTATCCGTTGTGATGATGGAGAAAATCCATTTACAATTGAAGAAATTTCTCAGCAGGTAATGGCAACAATACAGCATTTGCTTTAATACTATATGCTAAAATTCAGAAATATTGAGATAGAAGATTATGAAAAGATTTCACCGCTTCTGAAAAATTCGGCTATTGAAAACTGTGAGCATTGCTTTGCCACAATGCTTGTATGGTCGATGCGCCACGATATTCAGATTGCTGTGGAAGAAAATACTGTTTTTATGCGCTCATTCGGCAGAGAGCACGTATGGTATCTGTATCCGCGGGGACATATGGATAAAAAACAGGCAATAGAAAAAATTATACGTGATGCTGATGGTAAAAAAATCAGCATTTACGGAATAGATGAGAATAATGCCGAATTTCTCAAGGAAAATTTTTCAGAAATATTTGACGTAAAAGAAGACAGAAATGGTGCGGACTATCTGTACCGCACCACCGACCTTGCAAACTTACCGGGAAAAAACTACCAGAAAAAACGCAATCACATTTCCCGTTTTATACGTGAAAACCCGGACTACAGATTTGTTCCACTTTCATCTGACAACAAAGAAATTGCAAAGCAGTTTGTAAACGACTGGTGCAATACCTATAATACTGATAACAGCTGGGATCTTGTCAGTGAGCAGAAAGGTATTCACTTGCTGATTGACAATTTTGATAAGCTGGATATTATGGGGGCAATGATAGAAACACAGGGCAAAACTGTCGCACTATCGTTGGCTGCACCTATAAATGAAAGAATGGTGGATGTTATGGTGGAAAAGGCGTATCACGAAATCAACGGCGCCTACGCTATTATCAACAGAGATTTTGCCCTGAATTGTTTTACACAGTTTGAGCTTATAAACAGGGAAGATGATATGGGTATCGAAAACCTTCGCAAGGCCAAAATGAGTTATTTTCCTACAGAAATCCGTAACAAATATCTGGCACAGTCCAGATAATCAGGAGACTTTATGCAGATTTTAAAAGCTACACCCCAGGACATTCCAGCAATAAAAGAATTGTGGAAATATATGTTTGATGATGGAACGGCCGGCTTCTGTGATTTTGTGTTTGAACAGTGTAAAGCTGATGACATTTACATTGTAAAAAATGAAGAAAAAGTGGCCTCTATGCTTATATCTATGGCTGAAATGCAGTATAATGGCCAAAAAGGCTTTTATCTCTACTCTGCATGTACCCATCCCGACTATCAGGGAAAGGGCTATATGACACAGCTTGTACAGTATGCGTTGGCAGACCAGGCCTCACTTGGCAGAAGCTTCTGTGTACTTAAACCAGCTGATGAAACATTGTTTTCTTATTGGGAAAAACTTGGTTTTGACAATGTTACTCAGGTGAGAAAGGCCGAGATTGAAATCAAAAAGAACATATGGACCAATGCACAGTTTGACATTGTCACAGCAAGCCGATTCAAAGTGCTGAGAGATAAATTCTGTGAAGAAAAACTTATCCATTATTCTCCAAAAGGATATGAAACTTTTGCCTACAGCCACTATATTTCTGGTGGCAGTACTGTGGAAACAGAAGACGGCTATGGTGTTTATTATGTAGAAGGAGACACTATGCGTTTTGTTGAGCTGATGGCTACATCCACACATAATGCGGTAAAACTCCTTCAGGCAGCCAGAGAAAGAACAGGCTGTGAAAAGGCTGTTCTTTATCTTTCACCACAGTCAAATCTTTTCCTGGGAGAAGGCAAACAGATCGATTGGTGTATGATAAAAGGTATATCCGACTCAGTATATGCTAATCTCATCATCGAATAAAATAAATTTATTCCATTGATTTTTAAAATGTGATATAATTATATATTATTAAAATAGAAATAAAATAGAAAAAGTATCGAGGTGTTTTTTATGAGTTCTTCAACTATGACAGTTGAACAGAAAAGGGAACAGCGCCGCCAGTTTATGCTTGAAGGCAACCTTCTCAAAGTAATTCCTGTAATTGCTTTGCCACAGGTTGTGTCTATGCTGATTGACTCCCTTTACAATATGGCAGATACATATTTCGTTAGCCAGTTGGGTAAAGCTGCTACTGCGGCTGTTGGCGTAAACGACTCGCTTATGATGATTATGCGTGCTATTGCACTTGGTTTCGGTATGGGTGCATCCAGCTATATTTCACGTCAGCTTGGTGCAAAAAATCACGACGAAGCCACACGCGCCGCATCCACCACACTGTTTACAGCTATGGGTATTGTTGCTGCAATAGCTACAATATTCTATATTTTCCGTTCACCGCTGGTTATTATGCTGGGTGCAACAGAAACATCCAAGGCATTTTCAATTGAATATGCTTCATGGATTCTGTTCTCCGCTCCAATCACAGCCGCAACAGTTTGTCTTTCACAGACACTCCGTGCTGAAGGCAGTACCACGTTCTCTATGATAGGTTCTGTTTCAGGCTGTATTATAAATATCTTCCTTGATCCATTGTTTATCAATGTTCTGGGTATGGGTGTTGCCGGTGCAGCTATTGCTACAGGCATTTCCAAATTCATTTCAATGATTATTCTTCTGATGCCTTACTATCAGAGAAAATGTATCATTGATATCAAGCTAAAATACTTTACACCTAAAAAAGCTCTTTATGCAGAAATTGCCCGTATGGGTATCCCAACAATGCTGCGTACAAGCCTTATGTCCATCTCTACAATTACAATCAACCGCACAGCAGCCACATTTGGCGACGCAGCTCTTGCCGCTATTTCAGTTGCAAACAAATCCCTGCGTTTTGTAGGCAGTGCAGTTATGGGCTTTGGTCAGGGCTTCCAGCCAATAGCAGGCTTCTGCTGGGGTGCAAAAAAATACAAACGTGTTAAAAAAGCATTCTTTATGACAAGTGCTATCGGTATCGGTCTGTGTGCTGCTCTCGGTACATTCCTCTTTATCTTTGCACAGCAGGCTATCACAATTTTCTCTTCAGAACTGGATGTTCTTGATATCGGTATGCTGCTTATCCGTTCACAGTGTGTGGTTCTGCCAATGCACGTTTGGGTAATGATCGCAACAGGTCTGTTCCAGGCTCTGGGCAAACCTTTCCAGGCAGGCTTCCTCGGCCTTTGCCGTCAGCTGTTCTCACTGCTGCCTTGCGTTATCATTATGACACATTTCTGGGGCCTTACAGGTCTGTCCCTTGCACAGGCTGCATCTGACGTGGTTTCTTTCACTTTTGCTCTTATAATGGTTATTCCAATGATGAAAGAACTCTCCAGACTTGCAGATGTTGAAGGTATAGATTAATTTAACTAAAAAGGAGAAATACCTTGAAAAAAATCATTTCACTTATTTTTGTGCTGGCTATTCTTGGCGGCGGTTTCCTGGGCTTTTCAGCTCTGGGAGATATCAACGGCAGCGACAAGCCAGGCACACAGGTTACAATTGACGTACCAAAAGGCTCTGGCGCCAATACAATCGGTAAAATCCTTGCTGACAACGGCGTAATAAAAAACAGCCTTTACTTCAAACTTTACACAAAGGTAAATCCTGCAAATAATCTGCAGTACGGTCAGTTCACACTGGACACAAATATGTCCTACGCTCAGATTATTGAAATTCTCAGTACCGTTCAGGATTTAAGGCCTACAGTTACTGTTACATTCCCTGAAGGCTTTACACTTATCCAGATGGCACAGAGAATGGAAAACAACGGTCTGTGTTCTGCACAGGAATTTATCGAAGTTGCCAACAATGGCGATTTCAGCCAGTTTGAATTCTGGAACAGAATCAAAGAACACCAGCATAAATTTATGAAAGGGGAAGGCTATCTTTACCCTGATACATACGAATTTTATGAAGATGATACTGTGTACAACTATGTTGCCAAAATGTACGAACATTTTGACAGCCAGATCACACAGGAAATGTACGACCGAATGGACGAAATCGGTATGTCTCTGGACGAAGTGATTACACTGTCATCATTTGTTCAGGAAGAAGCTGGTCACGAAGAAGACCAGAAGTATGTAGCAGCCTGCCTGCGCAACAGACTGGAACCAGGCTCATCACAGCCACTGCTGGAATGCAATGTTTGCAGTTATATCAATGAACCTGGTAACTATGTTTACGATTATATCGTTACATATTATGGCGGTGTTTCCAAAGTACCTGCTGGTATGATGGCCGCTTATGACACATATAAAGTAAGAGGCCTGCCACCTGGACCAATCTCTAATCCAGGTATCACAGCTATTACAGCTACACTTTGGCCAGACGAACAGTATATGGCTGATGACTACTACTTCTTTGTAACAGACCTTACAGGTAAATATTATTACGCACAGACTTATGCAAAACATCTTGCAAACTGCGATATTGCCTGGTCTGTAAACGCATCTCTCAATAAATAATAAAGGAAATTTATATGAAAAAAGTTGAACTTTTATCACCTGCAGGCGATATCGAGCGTCTTAAATACGCTTTTGAATATGGCGCAGACGCAGTTTATCTTGGCGCAGAAGAATATGGTATGCGTGCCGCTCCAAAAAACTTTACACTTGACCAACTTCAGGAAGCTGTAAACATTGCCAACAGCCTTGGCAAAAAGATTTATCTTACACTCAACACAGTTCCTACAAACGAAGAAGTAGGCAAAATGCCTGAATTCATCAAGAAAGTTGCTGATATCGGTGTACATGCTGTTATCGTTGCGGACATCGGTGTTCTGGCTATGGTAAAGGAAGTTGCACCTGATATGGAAGTGCACGTTTCCACACAGGCAGGTATCGTAAACTATGTTTCTGCAAATGCAGCTTACAAACTCGGTGCAAAACGTGTTGTTCTTGCACGTGAACTGTCTTTTGAAGATATTATCACTATCAGAAAAAACACACCTGCTGGCCTGGACATCGAATGTTTCGTTCACGGCGCAATGTGTATGTCTTTTTCCGGCAGATGTCTGCTGTCCCACTATCTTACAAACCGTGATGCAAACCGCGGTGAATGTGCACAGCCTTGCCGTTGGGAATGGACACTCCACGAAAAAACACGCCCAGGTATGGAATATGATATCGCAGAAAACGAAGGCGGCACATATATAATGAACGCTAACGACCTGTGTATGGGCCCATACGTTGATATGCTGGTTGAAGCGGGTATCTCCAGCCTTAAAATTGAAGGCAGAGCCAAAAGCTTTTACTATGTTGCATCAGTGACATCTGCTTACAGAAAAGCTATCGATTCTTACTATGAAAACCCGACTGATTGGTTGTGCCCACTGTCAGCAATGGAAGAACTTACAAAAACAAGCCACCGCCGCTATTCAACAGGTTTCTACTTTGGACCAGAAAACGCAACACAGACAACAGACACATCTTCCTATGTAAGAGAATGGGATCTGCTGGGTGTTGTTGAAGACTGGAAAGATGGCATTCTTTACTGTTCACAGCGCGGTAAATTTACACTTGGAGACGAAATCGAAGTGCTTCAGCCATCGGGCGATACATTAAGATTCACACCAAGCTGGATTAAAAATGCTGAAGGTGAAAATGTAGAATCCACACCACATTCCAAAATGGCATTCACCGTTGACTGCCCTGTAGAAATCAGACCTATGTCTATTCTCAGAAAAAAAGCTGAATAAATTTGAAAGTCACTCCTTTGAAGGGGTGACTTTTTTTATTCTGAAAATACCATATAAAATTGAAACTGCTACCATTGCAATATTTGTTGCAATGGTTATGGGGGCAAGTTCTGATAATGCCTTGATTACAACAAACAGTTCTATAACTGCGCATATAAAAACTATAAAAATATACAAAGGCATAGGAATGTAAAAGGCAGATATTCTCCACTGATTTTTAAAAACAAAAGGAAAATTCACAGCAGAAATAATCAGCAGAATTGCAGATAAAGCACCCAATGCCATGGTGATGCTTGCAATCTGTGCCACTGAAATACCGCTGATAACCGGGAAAGAACCAATTACGAATATAATTCCTATGGCTACATAATAAGCCCCATATCTGTTCTGTTTTGCCAGCCACTGTGGTAACCAGCCTTCTTTTACGCCTGCCATAACTGGCAGGGCAGAGTCCATTATGCCTGCGTTCATAGTTGTAAGCAGGGCAAATACAGGGCCAAATATTACAAACATATTATAAAAAAACGGTGTAAAAACAGCCTTTGCAGTTACAGCCAATGTTTTGCCGGCTGTATGTTCAAAAGATAGCACTGCACCGCTTGCAAAGCCTACTGCTACATAAACCACAGTGGTTATAAATGATACCAGAATCATTGCCAGTGGAATGTTTTTCAGAGGATTTACTGTTTTGGTAGAATAGTTTGCCAGTGATGCTATTCCGTCGCAGGAATAACTCAGCAAAACCACTGCTGTAAAAAAGCCTTTTGCACCGCCAACAAACATATATTGAGAGGAAAAGTCTAAGTATCCTGGTTGAATGTTAACAATGCATATCGCAGAAAAAGCTGTCAGCGCAAAAATCAAAAGGGGAGTGGCGACACTCTGTATTCTGCTCATTACATCAAGCCCAAACAGATTTGCAAAACAAAAAAATGCCCATATAAGCAAGGTTATCAGTTTGCTGTTACTGTCAGGTAAAAAATCTGCAATATACCCACACAGCGCTATTACAGCAGTACCACGCCGTGACCAGTTAAGCAGGCCGGACAGGGTAATTAATCCACCATATTTCATACCTGCACAACGGGTTATCATCCCATATCTGCCGCCTTCAATACTTACCGCAGATGTGAAGAAAATTACTGGCAGGATTCGGACAAAAGAAAGTATACAGGCCACCAGGAATGCCAGCCATACGGAATATCCCGTAGCGGCAATAGCGCTTCCGACAATGCTTACAACACCAGCTCCTATTACGTGGCCCGTACCAATCCATACCAGTTGTTTTAAATTCAGTTTTTCTGTCATAATGTACTCCATAGTTTATTTATATTCTATGCAGTAACAGTAAATAAAAAGCACAGAGCGTTTGCTCTGTGCTTTTATATTATTGGAATAATGAATTACAGCCAGTAAAGGTTTTCTTTGTCTGGGCTGCCAAATGCATTGATACAGAATTCCTGTGTTTTCTTGAATGCTTCCTGTGTAAATTCTTTTGCGCCAACTGGGCATTTTACTACACAGCTGTTACATTTCAGACAGAAAGAAGCGTCTTTTGCAAACAGTTTAGGGTCATCCATGCTGATTACGCCGTTAGGGCAATTGTCAGCACATACCATACAGCCGATACAAGCGTCGCTTGTAGCTGGAAGCAGTGTATTTGGTGCGCCACCTTTTTCTTTATATGGTCTTGCGCCTGGAATTGTGCCTTCTGGCAGTTTTTTGCCTTCTTTTGCAACAACCAGTTTGATAAATTCTGCAGCGCCTTCCAGGTCAGCAGCATCTGGTCTGTGGCCAGCAATCTGGTCAGAGAATGAGTGTCTGCCGATAACTGCAGCACCGCCCACTACTACAAAGCCCTGTGCATTCATCATATCTTCCATTTCAACAACTGCATCGTCATAGTGACGGTTGCCGTATGTACCAACAACAACACATGGGGTTTCGTCGCCTTTAAGAGCTTCTACATATTCCAGACAAACTGTTGGGATTCTGCCTCCGTAGATTGGCAGTGCGATAATTACCAGGTCATCTTTACCGAATGCAGGTGCTTTTGCAGGGTCTCTGTTTTCAGGTTTTGTGAAATTATATTCCACTACTTCTGTTTCCAGAGCCTTGCCCATAGCCTGTGCATATTTTTTGCTTACATCTGTTGCGCTGAAGTAAACAAGATTAACTTTTTTGAATTCCATATCGGTTCTCCTTTATACGGTTGAAAAATGTCGATAACAAAATTATAATATTTTATTGATATTATGTCAATTCATACCGCTTGCAGAAAAAATGCCTGGCAAGGTTTTTATAATATGTGTCTGTTTCGTTTCTGCGGTCCGTCAAATAATAGTATCTGCTTAAATCAACAACATCGCATCCCGGTGTATTTTTGCCACAGTATAAAAATATATCACAGCAGGTAATATATATGGCATTGTACATACAATCAAAAGAAAAATCATCGCAGTAAATAAAAATATCACCTGTCATTTTACTGTTGTCAGCAAGTGTTTTGACAAGTTTTGCGGCACATACACAATTTGTATCTGATACATTTATAAAACGATGGCTTTCACCAGAGATTATTTTCTTTGATAAATTTTCTATATCATTAAATCGAAATAAATTTCTGTACCGGTCAGCCGTACAACAATATAAATTTATACCAGCATCGAAATACAGCATTTTTTGCAAATATTTGTCTTCAAGGTTATTAAACATACTTTTCACCCCACTTTATCATATTCGTTTCAATCTTATTATGATATGGTTTTTGTAACAATTGACAATGATTCAAATTAAAACCATAGAAATTTGTGCATTTGTTTGAAAAATATATGTTAAGTATTTTGTACTTGTAAAAATAATCATTTTAATGTATTATTATTTATAGTGAAAAATAAAATTTAAATTTTTCTGGAGGAATTTTACAATGGCAAAAGTTTTACTTGAAACATCTGCAAGACACATCCACCTTTCACAGGAACATGTTGATATACTCTTTGGTGCTGGTCACCAGCTCACACACAAAAAAGATCTTTCTCAGCCAGGCCAGTTCGCTTGCGAAGAAAGAGTAACAGTTGTTGGTCCAAAAAAAGAAATTAAAAACGTTTCTATCCTTGGTCCAGTTAGAAAAGAATCCCAGGTAGAACTGTCTGCTACAGACGCTCGTTCTATCGGCCTCAACGCACCAGTTAGAGAATCTGGCGTTCTGGAAGGTTCTGCACCTTGCAAACTCGTTGGCCCAGCTGGCGAAGTTGATCTGGAATACGGTGTTATCGTTGCAAAACGTCACATCCACATCACACCAGAAGATGCACAGGCTTTCGGCGTTTCCGATAAAGAAATCGTTAAAGTTAAAGCTGATTCCGAAGGCAGAAGCCTTATCTTTGATGATGTTGTAGTTAGAGTTTCTGCTTCTTACGCAACAGCTATGCACATCGACACAGACGAAGCTAACGCTTGCGGTGGCGCAACAGTTGGCGAAATCGTTAAATAATTTTAATTATCGCAAATTGAAAGACTGCTCATATGAGCAGTCTTTTTAATTTGTTCTATCTACAGTTCAACTATTCTCCATTTATAATTCTGTATCCATTTTCTTTCTCCTACAAAGCTGATTTTCTCAGTCTGGGATGAATGATCGCCGAAAGTATATATTATATCAAACGACATATATATAGCTTTTCCTTCATACTTTACATCTCGACTGTCACGTACTGGGGATATACTGATAATATCCCTGTCTTTATAATCCCTTGTCAGATAAAAATGATTA
Source organism: Oscillospiraceae bacterium (assembly GCA_017555565.1). Classification (GTDB taxonomy): domain Bacteria; phylum Bacillota; class Clostridia; order Oscillospirales; family Ruminococcaceae; genus RGIG3102. The sequence goes on along the minus strand of JAFZGF010000031.1, from coordinate 24,392 downwards.
TCCGCAACAAGCCTGTCTGCATACTGGTCAAAAACAGCAGTTTCAAACCCGCCTCCGCAGGCTCCTGCGTCAAAAGACACCGGCCGGTTTGCTATATACAGTATTGTACCTAAAAAGGTTATTATTGCTGTAAGAATTATGGTAATAATATATGTCCACAGCTTAGGTGTTTTTCTTTTGGTTTTAGCATTTACTGTATTGCCTACAGCGATATATTCTACCGTTGTGCCCAGAACATCTGCCAGCACAATCAGGTTGTCGGTATCGGGCCTGCTTTCGTTCTTTTCCCATTTGTAAACTGCTTGACGGCTTATACCCAATTGGTTTGCAAGGTATTCCTGGGTATATCCCTTATCAGTTCTCAACTTCTGTATTCGCGCACCTATTGTCATTTTGTCACCTCTTTACCTGTATTTTATCAAAAATAGTCTTTCCGGTCTACCAACTATATGTAAACTATAGGTTTACAGTCTTTAAAATAATTAAAAATGAATAAAGATATTGAAATTCAGAAAAATATATGTTAATATAGAATGGTTAAAGGACAGTGCTATCAGCGTTGTCAGATATACAAAGAAAGCGCACGAGGGCTGGCTGTGAACCGTGTCAGGTGGGGAACCAAGCAGCACTAAGCGGATTCTCCCTGCGATGCATAGCTTTCTTTGTATATGTGATAATGCAAAACGCCTCGGCGTTTATAGCCTGTCCTATTTTAAAATAAGGAGGTATGTCCATGCATATTGCTCTGTACAGAAAATACCGTCCAAAAACCTTCAGTCAGGTTATCGGTCAGAAGTACGTGGTTGAAGCTCTTAAAAATCAGATTGCTGCCGGTAAAATTGGCCATGCATTTCTGTTTACGGGTACCCGTGGTACAGGTAAAACCAGCTGTGCCAAGATTTTTGCAAAGGCGGTAAACTGCCTGCACCCAATTAACGGCGAACCTTGTCTTGAATGCGATGTTTGCAAAGGTATAGAAAATGAATCCATTTACGATGTTACTGAAATGGACGCTGCCTCCAACAACTCTGTTGAAGATATCCGCGATGTTCTGAACGAGGTGAACTATCTGCCTGTTATGGCAAAATACCGTGTTTACATCATAGACGAAGTTCATATGCTTTCAGCTGCCGCATTTAATGCTCTGCTGAAAACTCTGGAAGAACCTCCAGCACACGTTATTTTTATTCTTGCTACAACAGAAATACACAAAGTTCCTGCCACCATACTTTCCCGTTGCCAGCGTTATGATTTTACAAAGCTGACTGTGGGAGACATCGCAGAAGCATTGATGGAAATTGCAAGGGAAGAAAATATACAGCTTACACCAGGGGCTGCAAAGATGATTGCCACTCTTTCAGACGGTGCTATGCGTGATGCCAACAGTATTCTTGATACCTGTATCTCTATGGGTGACTATATAGACGAAAATACAGTAGCTAACCTTGTGGGCGTATCAAAAGACGATGATATTTTTGCTCTTTCAGCCAATCTTATTGCAGGTGATATGGCCAGTTCACTGCAGTCTCTTATGGAGCTTTTTCAGCGCAGTATAGATGTTAGACGCCTGTGCGAAGAGTTGATTACACATTTCAGCAATCTCCTGGTTGCAAATCTGGTTGGCAGCACACCACAGCTGATGAACATTTCCCAGGAAAAGTTTGAAAGACTTAAAGAACAGGCAAAAACCTGTTCGCATAATTTTATATCCTTTGCCCTCAATTGCTTTACAAACGCCCTTGACAGTATCGCCAAAGGCCAAAATGCGAAAATTGCAATGGATATAGCTGTTTACAATGTGTGCAACACCCAGCAGGTGCCACAGACAGTGCCGCTTCGTCCACAGCCAGCACCACAGCAGAGCGAAAACACATATGCTCCACAGCCTGCACAGGTACAGCAACCTGCCCGGGTGGCACAGCAGCCACGGCCAGTCAATAAAGAAGTCAATGTACAGCCTGCAGAACTCGAAAAACCAAAATCACAGCCAGCTCCAAAACCACAGCAGGATATTGCAGTACGGCAGGCAGAAGAAAAGCCGGTTCCTTTTGCATACTGGCAGGATGTTATTGACATAATTGCAGATGTGGATATTCCACTGCACTCATTTATCAAAAATTCCACAGCGTTTCTGTACAAAAGTATTGTATACATCAAAGGAAATGAAGGGCTGAACAATTATATCCGCACCAACAAAGAGGTTAACGGTATAATTAAAAATGCTATCTTCGAAGCTTCCGGAAAACGCTACAATATAGGTGGTTTCAAAAATATAGCACATATGTTTGTGGAAGCACAGCACAGCAGTCTTGATGATATCCTCGCCCTGAGAAATATGGGTGTGGAAGTAAATATAGATTAATTTATAAGGAGAATATATAAAATGAAAGCAAGATTACCAAAAGGTATGGGCGGCGGCCCACAGAATATGAACCGGATTATCAAACAGGCACAGAAAATGCAGGATGATATGAAAGAACTCCAGGACAGACTGGATGAAACAGAATATGTTGGCGAAAGCGGTTCAGGTCTGGTAAAAGCAACAGTTACAGGCAAACACGATGTAGTTGCTCTTAAAATCGACCCAAGTATTGTTGACCCAGATGATATCGAAATGCTGGAAGACCTGGTTGCAGCAGCTGTAAACGATGCTGTTACAAAAGCAAAAGCTGAAAGCGAAGCTGAAATGGGCAAACTTACAGGCGGTCTCAACGTACCAGGCATATTCTAATTATGGCACAGTATAACGCAGAGCCTCTTGAAAGGCTTATAAACAATTTTTCCCGCCTCAATGGTGTTGGCCGTAAAGGCGCTACAAGAATGGCATATCAGGTTCTGGCTATGGACGAAAAGGATGCTGCAGAGTTTGCGGCAGCAATTATGGATGTTCACAGCAAAATAAAACGCTGTCCAGTATGTCGGAACTTTACAGACAAAGACATTTGTCCTATCTGTTCTTCACCTAAAAGGGATGATTCTGTTATCTGTATAGTGGAAAACCCACGTGATGTTGCCACTTTCGAAAAGACAAGGGAGTACAGAGGCCTCTACCATGTTCTTCACGGTCTTATTTCACCTATGGACGGCATTACTGCTGAACAGCTCACTGTAAAAGAACTTCTTGCCCGTCTTCAGGATGACAAGGTAAAAGAAGTTATTATGGCCACAAGTTCCACTATTGAAGGTGAAACTACCGCTATGTACATTTCCCGATTGGTAAAACCATTGGGCATAAAGGTTACCCGTCTGGCTTATGGATTGCCTGTCGGTGCATCTCTTGAATACGCTGACGAAGTTACCCTTTACCGTGCTCTCGAAGGCAGAAGAGAAATTTAACTTGATTTAGAGGCATAGTATACATATACTGTGCCTTTTTTATTGCCAAAAAACTGAAAATGTACGTCAGTGTAAAACATTTGTATTAATTATTATACATATTGCATATTGAATTTGTTAAAAAATTATTTTATTATAAGTGTATTGCTATAAATGTAAAAGAAAGAGGTATATGATAATGGCAAAAAGATTTTTGTTGGTTGACAGTGATGTTTTACCTGATGTTTTTATGAAGGTTGTTAAAGCAAAGGAACTTCTTGCTTCAGGCAGTGTTAAAAATCTTTCTGCAGCAGCCAAGGAAGTGAATATTTCCAGAAGTGCGCTGTATAAATATAAAGATAAAATTTTTGATGTCAGCGAAACAAAAACAGTGGTTGCAGTTCATGTTGTTCTTATGGATGAACTTGGCGCACTGCAAAAACTTTTGCAGATTATTGCACAGTATAATGTAAGTATCGTTACAATTACACAGGCTGCCCCTGTTGACGGTACAGCTGCTGTATCACTTACACTTAAAGTTAAGGATATGGTAGGGGATGTGGATTCCCTGGTTGAAGAAATGAACAAACATCGGTTTGTTGTTACAGCAAAACGCATTATGCAGGATGTTTGATGTATGGCTTTTATAGTAAAATATATCGACAATCGCTTTGCGGATAATATTGATATATCCTTGCTTTACAACGCGGATCTGAAACGGGCAAACAGGGTTGTTCTCATATGCGGAAAAGAACAGGCGTATTTGCTGAAAGATCCACAGATTGTCAGTTTCAATAACATTGCAGATGTCGCAGAATGTGACAGTCCTCTTATATTGTTCACATCCGAAAATCCTTCTCTCACAGCTGTTCAGGCAGCACACAGTCTTCGTGCAGCAGAATGCCAGGTGTTTATACAATATGATGGCATTTATACTGCTGATCCCTCTGACGGAAAATATGCTCACAAGCTGGATAGAATTGACTACGACGAAGTGATAGAACTGTGCAACAGCGGATATAACGGCGTAGATGTGGAAATGGTGGAGGCAGCCAAAAAAACAGGTGTTATATTGAGAGTGCTGTCTTACAATAATCCTGCAGACAGCGGCACTATAATCAAAGAGGTTATGGCTTTTGGCAGTGAAACTGTAAAAGGTATTATCAAAGAGCCGGATATATGCATTGTGTCCCTCAGGGAGATTCCGGATGTTCCAGGTATTTCATATCACATTTTCCAGGCTGTAAGCGATGCAGGTATAAACGTTGATATGATTTCTTTGCCAGCTTCGGATTATGGCAGGCAGGACATCAGTTTTACAATACACAAAGAGGACAAGCGTACTGCTCAGAGAGTTCTTAGAGAAAAGCAGGCAGAGCTTGGGTATTCAGACGTTGTTATAAAGGATAACGTTGCCAAAATTTCTGTAGTTGGTTCGGGTGTTAAAACCAGCAAAGGTGTAGCGGCACGAGTTTTCAGAATTTTGTATGAAAACAATATCAGCCTCCGTCTTATCAGTACCAGCGAAATAAAAATAAATGTTTTTGTGGATAAATCCGTGGCAGATATTGCCGTGCGGAAAATCCATCAGGATTTTATAGGTTAAACAAAAGGGTGTCTCTTCCAGGGATACCCTTTTTACATGATACTATTTATTTTTTATAATATATATGTTATACTATTTAGTCAGTAAGAGAATTAATTTGAACTCAGGAGATAATATGAAAAGACAACTTATAGCACCTAAAGCACATATAACTGTGCTCCCAAATGAAAAGTTCAAAAGAAACCGTATCAGTATCAATCTTATTGTGCCAAACGCAAGGGAAAAGGCTACAATGTATGCTCTTATGCCTGGCCTTATGGAAAGAGCTTATGAAGACTATCCTGACATGCAGATGCTTTCAAGAAAGCTTAACAGAATGTATGCTGCCCAGCTGTCTGTGGGCACAGCGGTTATCGGTGCAAACCGTTGTATGCGTTTTACTGTACAGGGTATTAAAAACGAATACTGTATCAATAATGAAGACCTGCTGGCAGAGCTTTGTGATGTACTGCTGGGTGTGATTTTCCGCCCTTGCCTTGAAGATGGTGCATTTGTAAAAGATTGGCTGGAAGTAGAAAAGTTCAAGCTTCGCGAAGATATCGAAGGTGAAATAAATGACAAACGTGGTTATTGTGTAAAAAATGCCCGCAGAAAATTCTTTGGCGACGGTCTTAATGGTGTTGAAAGAATGGGCTATCTCGACGAAATAGATGGCATTACTGCCGAAATGCTTTATAGCTGCTACAGGGAAATGCTGGATATGGCAGTGGTTGAAATATTCATCACAGCCAACAATCCTGATTCTGCAGTTGAAAAACTGACAGAGGCTTTTTCCTATAACCGCTCTGCACAGGCTGATATTCTGCCTGTAACAGCAGTTGAATGTAAGGATGTAGAATTCTTTACAGAATCAATGGATACAACCCAGGGTAAAGTATGCCTTGTATACACTACCAAAAGACTTCTCACAGAAGACGAAAGATATCATATGCTGGTGGCAAGCGCCCTTTACGGTGGTACAGCATCATCAAGACTGTTTAAGAATGTAAGAGAAAAACAGTCTCTCTGTTATTACTGTGCCGCAGGTTTTAATGGTTTTACATCAAGTATGAGCGTTGACTCAGGCGTTGAACATCACAATACACAGCGTACAATAGATGCAGTTCAGTACGAACTGAAAAATATGATTGAAGGCGAAATAACTGATGAAGAAATCAGCCAGACAAAACTTACAATTATCAACAGCCTCAAAGCAAACTATGACGGTCTACACGGACTTGAAGCCTGGTATCTTAATGAAGCCATAAGAGGTACGGCTTTCACACCTGAAATGGTGATGGAAAGAGTTGAAAATGTAACAGCTGATGATATCAGAAATGTCCTCAGTCTGCTCAATCTCAACGTTGTGTACACAATATCTAAATAAAGGAAAAATTATGTCAGAAATCAGAAACAATATATTGAACGAAAGCTATCAGCTCGTCAAAACAGACTGTGGTCTTCAGATAGGCTGTTACAATATGCCGGGCTATAATGCCGTTCACGCTGTTTTTGCTACAAACTTCGGTTCTGTAGACAGAAGCTTTGTTATGAACGGTCAGCGCTACGACATCCCAGCAGGCGTTGCTCACTTCCTTGAACACAAAATGTTTGAAAACGAAGATGGCGATGCTTTTGACAAATACGCAAAGACAGGTGCAAATGCCAATGCATTTACATCATTTGACAAAACCTGCTACATTTTTACTGCAACAGATAAAATTGACGAATCACTTGATATTCTTCTCAGTTTTGTTACAACACCTTACTTTACTCCGCAGACAGTGGAAAAAGAACAGGGTATTATCGGCCAGGAAATAAAAATGTATGATGACAGTGCTAACTGGCGTCTGCTTTTCGGCGTGCTGGAAGGTCTGTTTGTAAAACACACAGTACGCGACGACATCGCAGGTACAGTAGAAAGTATTTCACATATTACAGATAAAATGCTGTATGACTGCGCCAAGGCATTCTATTCACCATCACAGATGTTCCTTTCTGTAGCAGGCAACATAGATATGCAGACTGTTCTTGCAGCCTGTGACAGAGCTGGCTTCAAATACGAAGTTCTGGAAGTTGAAAGACTTGCAGAAGAAGAACCGGACGAAATCAATTACACAGAAAAAAGCATCAATATGCCTGTTTCTGTGCCACTGATTGCTGTTGGCTTTAAAGAAAAAATGTCCAATCCGGTTACAATCAAAGAAGAACTCTGTGGTGAAATCATTATGGATGTTCTTTCAGGTTCTACAAGTAAGCTGTTTAACAAACTTTACGACAAAAACATTGTAAACGGCACATTTGAAGGTGAAATCTTCTCCGGAACAGACTATTATGCCACAATTATTTCAGGAGAAACAGCATATCCGGACGTTCTTATCAAAGAAATTGAAGATGCAATTGATGAACTGAAAAAAGACGGCATCGGCGAAGATGATTTCCTTACAAGTAAAAACTCAATGTACGGCAGTATGATTGTGGACTTTGAAAATGTGGAAGAAGTTGCCACAAACATTGCTTCAGCCCATTTTAAAGGCAGAACAGCCTATACAGCACTGGAAACACTCAGTGCCATCAGTCTTGAAGATGTAAACGCACAGCTTTCAGAAATGTTCCGCAAGGACAAACGCACAGTGTTTACAGTTATGCCGCTGGAGGAAAAAGATGATTAATCATGTTCAGTTCCCTAATCTTGGCATAGAGGTAACCATTAACCGAGTGGCATTTTCTGTGTTCGGTTTTGATATTTACTGGTATGGCGTTATTTTTGCTTTCACTATCATACGGGGTGCATCTGTTGCACTTTATCTTGGTAAAAAACTGGGTATAAATGATGACGATTTTATAGATATTATCATGCTGGGCACAGTTTTTGGCATTATCGGTGCCAGGGCGTATTATGTTGCTTTTGCTCCATTTGAATATGAAACACTGTGGGATATGATAAATCTTCGCGATGGCGGCATCGGTATCTACGGTGGCCTTATTGCCGGTCTTGTTTCAGGCTGGTTCCTCTGTAAATGGAAAAAAATTAACTTTTTTGATGCAGCAGACTGTATCTTCACCGGTTTCCTTTTTGGCCAGACTTTCGGTCGTTGGGCAAACTTTATGAACCAGGAAGCTTTCGGTACAAATACAGATGGTCTGTTCGGTATGATAAGCGAAAGTACAACCAGATATCTTGCGCGAGTAGCACCATCATTGGCACAGCAGGGTATCACAGTTGACCCTAATATGCCTGTGCACCCTACATTCCTATATGAATCTGTATGGTGTGCAATCGGTTTTATAATTCTTTACAGACATTTCAAAAACAGAAAATTCCGTGGCGAAATGCTGTGTATGTCAGGGGCCTGGTACGGTTTTGGCAGATTTTTCATCGAAGGTCTGCGCACAGACAGCCTTGCAACAAACGGCGGTCTTCGTACCAGCCAGATTATTGCTGTAGTTACAGTTGTTGCTGCGGTGATATTTATTGTATTTAATTATATGAAAATAAATAAAAAACAGGAGGCAGGAGAAAATGGATAACAAACTTATCAGTGGTAAAGTAGTTTCTGCGCAGATTAAAGAGCAGGTTAAACAGGAAGTTGACTTTCTTAACAGCAAAGGTGTTTACCCTAAACTTTCAGTTATTATAGTGGGCGAAAACCCTGCCAGCCAGTCTTATGTAAAAGGTAAACACAAAGACTGTGGCGAATGCGGTATAATTTCTGATAATATCGCTATGCCGGAAACAATCAGCCAGGCAGAACTGTTGGCAGAAATAGATAGACTCAACAAAGACGACTCTGTTCACGGTATTCTTGTACAGCTTCCACTGCCAAAACATATTGATGAATATGCTGTAATCAATACTATTGCACCAGAAAAGGATGTAGATGGTTTCACAGCCGTAAACGTGGGCAATATGAATATCGGCAAAGACTGTTTCACACCTTGTACACCACAGGGCTGTATCGATATGCTGGATTATGCAGGTATCGATATGACCGGTAAGGATGTTGTAGTTATTGGCCGCAGCAATATAGTTGGCAAACCTGTTGCTGTCCTGGCGTTACAGCGCTCTGCAACAGTTACTATCTGCCATTCAAAAACAAAAAATATTGCCGAAAAAACACGTATGGCAGATATTGTTATTGTAGCAGTAGGCCGTGCCGGATTTCTCACAGGTGATATGCTTAAACCTGGTGCAGTTGTAATCGACGTAGGCATCAACAGAAACAGCGAAGGCAAACTCTGCGGCGATGCTGATTTTGACAGCTGTATTGATGTGGTTTCCCGCATCACACCGGTACCTGGTGGGGTGGGTCTGATGACCAGAGCAAATCTGTTGAAAAACACTATAAAAAGTGCAAAAAACTGTTTAAAATAGCGAAAAAATTGGTGTTTTATTATTGACTTTTACTATGCGTTGTGGTATTATATTTGAGCCGCATGTAAATGGTTAATTTAAGTTATATATAAAATGTATATACACCTGGTTCAGCGAGACTTATTTAATGAGAGGGTATTAAAATGAAAGCAGTATTTGTTACTGGCGGCAAACAGTACGCTGTTTGCGAAGGCGATGTAGTATTCATCGAAAAACTGGACGTTCAGGCTGATGAAACAGTTACTTTTGAAGAAGTTCTGTTCGTAGGCGAAGGTTCCGAAGCAAAATTTGGCACACCAGTTGTTGAAGGTGCTAAAGTTGAAGCTAAAGTTCTGAAAAATGGCAAAGGCAAAAAAATCAACATTCTTACTTACAAACCTAAAAAAGGTTCTTCAAGAAGAATGGGCCACAGACAGCCATATACAAAAGTTGAAATCACAAAAATTGTTGGTTAATTTTCATAAGGGAGGAATTGAATAATGGCACATAAGAAGGGCGTTGGTTCTACAAAGAACGGTCGTGATTCTGAATCAAAAAGACTTGGTGCAAAAAGAGCAGATGGTCAGGTTGTTAAAGCTGGCAACATCCTCGTTCGCCAGAGAGGCACTCACATTCACCCAGGTGAAAATGTAGGTCGTGGCAGCGATGATACACTGTTCGCACTTATCGATGGTACAGTTAGATTTGAAAGACTGGGCCGTGATAAAAAACAGGTAAGCGTTTACGCTAAATAATTCGACAATCAACCCGGACTTTGCATAAGTTCGGGTTTTGTTTTTAGATTAAGATGATAAAAGAATTATTAAATAATAGAAAAGTAAATTATGTAATAACAACTTTGTTTGTTCTTGCATGTCCGGCTTTTTCAATATTTTTTGCGAACTATATAATCCGCGGTGGTTTAATGAACACTTTGGACTATATGGGAAACAAACTGTTGCAGGCAAGCATTGCATATATACCAATGTTGATTATTTCAATAATAATCACACTTGTATTTCGCAAGGTTGTTGTTGCTTATATTACGATAGGTGGCATATCACTGATGGGAGCATGTGCGTATTATTTTAAAATGCTTTATCGCGGTGAAGTTTTGTGGCCATCTGATGTAGTATTTGCGTCTGCAGCTGGCAGCATGATGAAAGATTTCAATATCGCTCTTACGGGTGATATGAAAAAAGCTTTTGCAGCGTTAGTTGTTTTTGTGGCAGTATCTGCTTTTTTTACATTACCACGGATAAAAGGTAAGTACAAAAATAACCTTACTTTATCAGTAGTATTTGTGATACTTCTTGGTATAGATGCGAAAGTGTGTTTTCTTAATCAGGAATTCTACGATTCAATAGAATCTTTTTCATATATTTCAAATCCTACAAACATATACTACAGAAACACATTTCATACAGCATTTCTGTTTTATATAAACAATACTATTGTTGTGGAGCCGGAAGGCTATTCACAAAATAAAATAGATGAAATCCTGGTTGATGTTGATGCAGAAGAAAAAATACAGACAAACCCGGATATCATATTGATTTTGCTTGAATCATATTTTGACCCAAACAGATTGTTCGGCCTTGAATACAGCCAGCCGATAAATGAAAACTATAATACTGTTTCTGAAAAGGCAGTTTATGGTAATATGCTGTCATTCAAATATGGCGGTGGTACTGCTGATATTGAGTTCAATATCCTCAATCAGATAAATACTACAAATTTTACGGAAGCACTGTCATATATGAATGTTTATGGTGGTAAGATATTGCCATCTTTTCTACAGACACTCAGGGCAGAGGGGTACCGCACATTTGCAATGCATGCATATACTTCACAGCTGTATAACCGCATAACTGCCTACAAAAATATGGGCTTTGACGGTTCACAGTTTGTGGACAGTTATCAGAACACATCCACATACGGCAGTTATGTAAGTGACATTGACCATGTGGATGAAATGATATCAAAATACGAAGAATACCGTGCAACAGGGGATGAAAGCATTTTCCTGTATGGTGTTTCAATGCAGAATCATATGTATATGTCCCAGGATATTACTGATAGAGTATATCTTGAAAACAAAGGTTACAGTCAGGAGTTTACAGAGGGTATGGAAATACTTGGCAGTTATATGCGCCAGACAGACCTTGCTATAAAACGACTGTATGATTATTTTGAAAATGTGGACCGCGAAGTAGTGATTATACTTTACGGTGATCACCAGAGTTATAATATTGAAGGTATTGACGGATATTCATCTGCAAGCCTTAATGAAATAGAGTCATACAATGGTATGACAAGTAAAGAAAAATACATAGCATCCCACACCACACCATTTATTATGTGGTCAAACAGGCAGGATATGGCAGGCCAGTACTGGCCTTTGGTATCACCGCATAATCTGTGGGCACTGGCAAGCGAAAGCTTTGGCCTTCCGGCAACAGAATACGAACAATATCTATACAGCAAAATGCAAGAAATGCCGGTAGACAACAATTATGCAGGTATCTGGTGTGATAAAGATGGTAAAATATATGAAGAAAGGCCTGCAACAGCAGATGATATATATATGCTGAATTATGACAGACTTTTCGGTAAACAGTTTTCAATTAATGCAAAAGAAAGGACGGTGTAATTATGGCTATTCAGTTTGTTGATGTTGCCAGAATTCATATAAAAGCAGGTAACGGCGGCAATGGTGCAGTTGCATTCCATCGTGAAAAATATGTTGCAGCCGGCGGCCCTGATGGCGGCGATGGCGGCAAAGGTGGCGACATTGTGTTCCGTGGCGAAAGAAACCTGTCCACACTGATGGACTTCCGCTACAAACGCAAATATGTTGCACAGAACGGTGAAGATGGCCGTGGTTCAAGACAGACAGGTAAATCTGCAGAACCGCTTGTGATCAAAGTTCCAATCGGCACAGTTATCAAAGATGCTGAAACAGGTCTTATTATCGCAGATATTTCTGAAGAAAGAGACTACGTTATCGCAAAAGGCGGCAGAGGCGGTCTGGGCAACCAGCATTTCGCTACTGCAACACGTCAGATTCCTAACTTCTCAAAACCTGGTTTCAGAGGTCAGGAAATGGATGTTACTCTGGAACTTAAACTTATTGCCGATGTTGGCCTTATCGGTTTTCCAAATGTTGGTAAATCCACACTTATTTCCACAATTTCATCAGCAAAACCAAAAATCGCCAATTACCACTTTACAACCCTTTCACCTGTGCTTGGTGTTGTAAGAGTTGACGAAGAAGCATCTTTTGTTGCTGCAGACATTCCTGGTATTATCGAAGGTGCCAGCGATGGTGTAGGTCTCGGTCACGACTTCCTGCGCCATGTTGAACGCTGCCGTTTGCTGCTGCACGTTGTTGATGTATCAGGTTCCGAATACCGTGATCCAATCGAAGACTTCAAGCTTATCAATAAAGAATTGGTAAACTTCTCTGAAGAACTTTCAAAACGTCCACAGATCGCAGTTGCAAACAAAACAGATATCGCAACAGAAGAAGATATCCAGCGTTTCAGAGATTTCTGTGCAGAAGAAGGCATTCAGCTGTTCGTTATTTCAGCAGCTACACGCCAGGGTCTTGATGGTCTGGTGCAGACAGTTTACAACGAACTGCAGAAACTGCCACCAATTACTATCTATGAACCGGAATACATTCTGCCAGAAACAGAAATTGATGGTAACAGCTTCTCCATCTTCCGTACTGATGATGGTGCATTCAATATTGACGCTCAGTGGCTTGTTGATATGCTCAACACTACAGACATTGACGACTACTCCAGTCTGCAGTACTTCCAGAGACGTCTTCGCGACAGTGGCATTATCGCTAAACTGGAAGAAATGGGTGTTAAAGAAGGCGACACAATCAGAATTGAAGATTTTGAATTTGAATTTGTATTTTAATCCGAGGTATATATGGTTGACATCAGAGAGCAATCTCCGCTTTCACTTGCTTTTGTGGGTGATGCAGTATATTCACTTTTAATCCGCCAGCATTTTGTTACAAGCAAAAGATACAACATCAATGTTCTTAACAAAATGACTGTAAAATATGTAAGTGCCCACGGTCAGTTTAAGGCGCTGGAACTTATAAGGGAACTTCTCACAGAGGAAGAAGCTGCTGTGGCAAAAAGGGGACAGAATGCTTCAAAAGCCAGCGTGGCAAAAAATGCTTCTGTGGCAGAATACCGTGCGTCAACCGGCTTTGAATCTCTGCTGGGCTATCTAAAGCTTACAAACCAGGATGAAAGAATAGAATATCTTGTCGGCTATATTCTTGAAAATCTGAAATTTGAATAAAAAATTATCGTGTATTGATCAAATCAATACACGATTTTTTATTTATTATTAAATGCGGTTTTTATGTAAAATTCCATATACTCATTCATCTTATATAAATCTTCCAAAGTATATTTTTCTAACCATTTTTTCATAAATTCTCCGGCTTCCTTAACATCATACCTGGCGTGCCGAAGATTTACTTCCAGACCTGAATCTGTAGGGTAAATGTGAACTTTTTTATTGTTTAATTTGCATTTTTTTCTGAACACATAGCCTTTTTCTTCAAGATTGGTTATTTGTGAAGATACAGTACCTTTTGTCCTTCCCCAATAGTTTACTATATCAGTTATGGTAAGACCAGGATTTTGGCAGATATGTTTAAGAGTGTGGGCTTCAACAGTAGTCATTTTTATCCCGTTGTCAAAAATGTGAACGGTGTTGGAGTTTCTGTGGTAGGCTTGGTTAAAATCGTACATAATATCTTTGGCAGGATACGTAGGCATGCTGTTTACTACGTTATTTGCTTCGTTGTTTTTACTGTGCACATTTACCACCTCCTTATATGCGTAAGTTGTCAGCGAAATATTCATAATTTATTGACAGTATAACATAAAATATGATAACATACAAACTATAGTTTGGCAATCAAACCAATGATTCGGATTGTCAGATAATTAAATACTTTCTTTAAGGAGAAAAATTATGAACGAAAAGAAAATGTCATTAATGGACCTTGTGTTCATGGGCATGGGCGGCTGTATCGGCGCTGGTATCTTCTCTATGCTTGGTGTAGGTATCGGTTACACAGGTCGCGCAGTATGGCTTGCATTCATCATTGCTATGATCTTCAAAATGTCACAGCAGGTTAGAATGGTTATCATGGCTTCCATGTTCTCACTGTCAGGTGGTATGTACTCACAGCAGGCTCTCATCCTGACTCCAATGCTGACTGGTGTTTCTGCACTTACAACTGTTGTGTCTGCATTCTCATTCTCAGTTTTCGGCATCTCCCTCGCAAGCTACACAGCAACTCTGATTCCAGCTGTTGCTAACTTCCAGACTCCTCTGGCTTGCCTTTACCTTGCTCTGTTCTTCATCCTTGGCACAACAGGTGCTGACCTGTTCTCCAAAGTACAGAACCTGCTGGGTATCTCCAAAATCGTTACACTGGGTATGTTCATTGTATTTGGTCTGATTTACATTAACAACAACAATACAGCCGAACTGTACGCAGGCGAACCATCTATGATCGGTGGTATGGGCGGCTTCGTAATGGCTATCGCTATGATGTCATTCACATGTGATGGTATCTCCAATATCATCAACATGGCTCAGGTTGCTGAAAAACCAAAGAAAAACATCCCACTGGCTTGGCTCATCGCTTCTATCGCATGTGCTACAATCTACTGCCTGCTGGGCTTTGTAGGTTCCCGTCTTGGTTCTTACGAAACAGTTGCATACGCTAACCTTGGCGACCTCGCTCAGAAAGTTCTGCCGGCTGGTCTGTTCCTCTTCTTCATCATCGGTGGTGCTATGGCTTCTCTGTCTACAGCTCTGCTGGGTGGTGTAACAGGTTACGCTCCACTGATCCAGGGTATTGCTCAGGACGGTTGGCTGCCAAAATCTCTGATGGACAAGAAAAAAGTTATGCTGGTTATGTGGATCGGTGCTGTACTGCCAGTTCTCGGCGGCTTCTCACTGGACAACATCGTTGCTATGATCATGGTTCCAGGTATGGTTCTTGGTGTTATTGTTAACCTCAGAGCTATGAAACTGCCAGAACAGTATCCAACAGAATGGGCTAACACAGGCCTGAACATCTCTGCTGGTGCTTACAGACTTATGATGTGGGTATCTATCGTTGCATCCCTGCTGACAGGTGTATTCTCACTGATGTCCCTGACAGTACCACTTATGATTGGTACAGTTGCTGCAACAGCATTTATCTTCTGGTACTCTAACTACTGCCTCAAAACAGGTAAAGTTAACATCACATCTACACAGGACCTTGGCTAATACCAATTTACTGTTACATACAAAAATCCCGTTGCAATCGCAACGGGATTTTGTTGTTATATGCTGTTTTTTAAAAAATCTTTATACATACTTGGTGTATCTGTCATAACACCCAGTATACATTTGAATATATCCTGGCCCTTAAGGATAAACTGTTCACCTGCAAATTTTGCACTTTCTTCATCTGGCATAACCAGGTCAAAAGAGAATATAACAAAATCGTTGTCCTCAATAGAACAATGCAGATTGAAACCGCCACCATCAACAGGGGAAATGGCAATTTTATGTTGCTTTTTCAGTGCGTCATACTGCAATATATTTACCGCCATAGTATAGGCGTATCGCTTTACAGTGTTGGAGACTACATCTTCCAGCTGCTTTGCAATATCTTTGCCTTCAGGCAGTATGGAAAAACCATTTTCATCTTCTTTTATAAGCTTGTTGTCGATCAGATGCTGAAGGGCGCTCTGCATTTCAAAATAATTTACCAGTTCCTGGCCGCATACGCATTCAATCAATTGATTCTGTGTGATAGGCTGTTTCAGTTCAGACAGCAGATAGCACAGCAGTATTTTTATTTCTGTACGGTCGCTAAGTCCACCAACTCGCACACCTGCAGTAATAGCCTTGTTGTCCATATCAGCACCTCCTATAAAGAATAAATACATTATATCAAATTCCCCCTGCATTTTTCAAGATGATAGAAACTGTAAACAAAAAGTTACAAAATTATTGTAAATTTGACTTTACCAAAATCTGGGTATATAATAAACACGGATTAATCGACATAACAATATCGATAAATCTATACAATTATATATATAGTTTAATCTATATGAGAAAAGGAGAAACTTATTATGTCAATGAAAGAATCACGTCGTGATTTCCTTAAGAAATCATCTATGCTGGTTGGTACAGCTGCAGTTCTTGGCACATCCATGATCGGTTGCGCACAGGAACCAGAAGTTGTTATTCAGGAACCAGAAATCCCAGCACATCCATGGCCATATGTTGAACTGGACCCAGCAGCAGTTGAAAAACTGGCTTATGAAAACTTTGCAGGTGGCGGTTGCTGCTATTCAGTAGCTTCAGCTCTGCTTCAGACACTGTCTGAAAAAGTTGGTTATCCATATAATGTAATCCCAGAAGAAATGTTCCTCAATGGTGCAGCAGGCTACGGCCAGGGCACACTGTGTGGCGCTCTTGGTGGTGCATTTGCAGTAGTTGGTCTTGTATGCGGTGGTGCTGATTCTAAAGCAGTTATCAAAGAACTGTCTGCATGGTATGGTAAAACATCCTTCCCACTCTATCAGCCAGAAGGCGAAGCTCCAGCACACACAGTTTCCGGCTCTGTAAACTGTTCAGATTCTGTAACTAAATTTATGGCTGCAGCAAATATCGCTGAAATGAGCGACCCAGTTCGTATCACACGTTGTAAATCCCTGTCTGCTGACGTAGCACGCAAAACAGTTGAACTGCTCAATGTTCATTTCGGTTTTGCAGCAGCTCCAGAAGTTGACGAAAACGAAGTGCCACTTGGTGAAAACGAATACATTGGTGAAGCAGACGGCTTCGGCGGTCCAGTTAAAGTTAAAGTAACAATGGACGGCGATAAAATTGCTAAAATCGATGTTCTTTCACACGGCGAAACAGCAGGCGTTTCTGACCCAGCATTCAGCACAGTTCCAGCTGCTATCATCGCTGCAAACTCAACAACTGTTGATGTAGCTGCAGGTGCAACTGTTTCTTCAAAAGCTATTATGGCAGCTGTAGAAAACGCTCTTTCAAAAGTTAAATAATCATTGATTTGCTGACTGGCTATATATCACCCGTCTGATTTTTAAGACATATAGTTTCGTAAACAAAAAAGTTACAAAATTATTTTAAATTTGACTTTACCAAAATCTGGGTTTATAATAAACGCAGATTGATCGATGTAACAGTGTCGATAAATCTATACAATTATATATATAGTTTAGTCTATATAAGAAAAGGAGAGACTTATTATGTCAATGAAAGAATCACGTCGTGATTTCCTTAAGAAATCATCTATGCTGGTTGGTACAGCTGCAGTTCTTGGCACATCCATGATCGGTTGCGCACAGGAACCAGAAGTTGTTATTCAGGAACCAGAAATTCCAGCATACCCATATCCATGCTGCGAATTTGACCTGGACAGAGTAGAAAAAATCGGTTACGAAGGTTACTTTGAAAACGGTTGTTGCTACGGTGTTGCTAAAGCACTGCTGACAGAACTGTCTGAAAAAGTAGGCGCACCATTTACATACATTCCAGCAGAAATGTTTGCAAACGGTAAAGAAGGTTACCAGGCAGCTTCTCTGTGTGGTGCTATGGGTGGTGCACTGGGTGTATTTGGTCTTGTTCTTGGTCCAGATGATGCAAGAGCACTTACAAAAGAACTTAACGCTTGGTACACATCTACTCCACTGCCAATCTATCAGCCAGAAGGCCCAGCTCCTGTACAGACAGTAGCAGGCTCTATCAACTGTCTTGATTCTGTATCAGAATTTATGACAGCTGCTGGCGTAGAAAAAGCTGACCCAATCCGTAAACGCCGTTGTGGCGGTGTAACAGCTGACGTTGCAAGAAAAGCAGCAGAACTGCTGAACATTCACTTTGGCTTCATGGCAGCACCAGATGTTGACGAAAAACCAGCAGAAGACCAGCTTGCTCCAAACGAATACATCGGTGAAGCAGATGGTTTCGGCGGCCCAGTTAAAGTTAAAGTAACAATGGACGGCGACAAAATTGCTAAAATCGATGTTCTTTCACACGGTGAAACAGCAGGTGTTTCTGACGCCGCATTCAATACTGTTCCACAGGCTATCATTGCTGCCAACTCAACAGCTGTTGATGTAGCAGGCGGTGCAACTGTTTCTTCAAAAGCTATTATGGCTGCTGTAGAAAACGCTCTTTCAAAAGTTAAATAATAATTGATTTATTAACTGGCTATACATCACCCGCCGTAAACCGGCGGGTGAATAATAGAGTACTGAATTGTAGTATATTACTATTTATTAAGGAGATATAAATTATGTTTGGTAGAATTGGTATGGGTGAACTGCTGCTTATTTTCGGCATTGTTCTTATTGTTTTTGGCCCAACAAAACTGCCTTCACTTGCAAAAAGTATGGGTGAAGCTATCGCTGAATTCAAAAAAGGCGCAAATCAGGTTTCAAAAGAAATCGATAAAATGGCTGAAGAAGTTGAAAAATCAACAGATGAAGCCAAATAATTACCTGCTGTATTAACGATATACAGGAGGCAATCTGTTTTGAGTAATAATGAAAATATTTCAGTTATGTCGCATCTGGATGAATTGAGAAGAAGGCTGACAATAATTGCTGCGGTAAATATCGGTGCGGCAATGTTTCTTTTCTATAAGGCCGGCAGTATTCTGGATTATTTCCTTGCAATTAATCCGGGTATGCAGTTGGTATATATTACACCATCAGAACTGCTGGGGGTATATATCCAGCTTTCATTTATAATGGCTTTTGTACTGTGTTCCCCGATAACAGGGTATCAGATATGGGCCTTTGTAAAAGAAGGGCTTTATGACAACGAGAAAAAGTATATTGTAATATCGCTTATATTTGGCGTAATTTGCTTTATTGCAGGTGTGGCATTCTGTTATTATATGGTTTTACCTACTACGTTGGGATTTTTTGTAAGAATAGCAATAGCCGATGTGGAATCTATGATTTCTGTAAAATCCTATATTTCTTTTATAAACACTATGCTGGTTTCTTTCGGTGCAGTGTTCGAAATGCCTGTGCTGGTATTCCTGCTGACAAAGCTGGGAATTATGAAACCGGAGTTTCTGAAGAAAAACAAAGGCATAATCATTGTGCTTATTTTTGTAGCAGCTGCTATTATCACACCGCCTGATGTTATATCACAGATAATGCTGGGTATTCCAATGGTGCTGTTGCTGGAAATCAGTACAAAAATCTGTGTTATAGTAGATAAAACAAACAAAAGACAGACTGTATAACAACAAGCTGTCATTATAATTGAAATTGAAAGATCTATAGCTGCTGAAAATCAATTCGGCAGCTGTTTTTGTATTAATGAAATAAAAATAAAATAATCAATTTACTTGTAAATCGCTTTTAAATGTGTTAATATCAAGGTAACACCGAATATCAGGAGGGTACTACCAATGAAACTTTTTATTGATACAGCCAATGTAGAAGAAATCAGAAAAGCTAATGATCTTGGCGTTATCTGTGGCGTTACAACAAACCCATCACTTATCGCTAAAGAAGGCAGAGATTTCCAGGAAGTTGTAAAAGAAATCACAACAATCGTTGACGGTCCTATCTCCGCTGAAGTTATCAGCCTTGATAGCAAAGTAATGGTTGAAGAAGCTAAAGAACTTATCAAAATCCATCCAAACATCGTTATCAAAATCCCAATGTGCGAAGAAGGTCTGAAAACAACAAAAATCCTTTCAGAAATGGGTGTTAAAACAAACGTAACACTTATCTTCTCTGCAGCACAGGCACTGCTGGCAGCAAGAGCTGGCGCAACATATGTTTCACCATTTGTTGGCAGACTTGATGACATCGGTATGGAAGGTATCAACCTTATCAGCGAAATTGCTGAAATCTTCTCAATCCACAATATCGAAACAGAAATTATCGCTGCTTCAATCAGAATGCCTACACATGTAACAGCATGTGCAGCTGCAGGTGCAGACATCGCAACAGTTCCTTACAAAGTAATTGCTCAGATGCTCAAACACCCACTGACAGATGCAGGTATCGAAAAATTCCTGAAAGACTGGGAATCAGTACCAAAGAAATAATTTATTTATAAGAAATGTGTTAAAAAGACAGGGCAACAGCCCTGTCTTTTGTTGTATATAGCAGTTATAACGAAATAAATATTGTATATTTAGGGACGATATATCTGTATAAAAATATGCTTTGCAATACAGATTTTTTTGTATATTTTGCCGTTGACATTTTATCGAAAAAGGTCTATATTTATTACGAATTTTAGTATAGCTTTTACTCGTAAGTAAATCCGTATACGCGGTACGCCGCCTATGCGGCTTTTTTGTGTTTAAAGCATTTATTATAAAATTTAACGATATAAATTTATTTGTTTTGCACTGACAAAGTGTCAGTTAAGACTATAAAAGGAGCTTGTATATGTACGTATTGTTGTTTTTGCTTTGGATTGCACTCAATGGCAGAATTACGGCAGAAATAGTGGCATTCGGTGTTGTTATAGCAGCAGCCGTTTATTGGTTTATGTGCCGTTTTCTTGAATACAGCCTTAAAAGTGATATCCGTTTCTTCAAAAACTTTTTCAGAACACTGCAGTATATGTTTGTTTTGCTTGTTGAAATTGTTAAATCAAGCTTTGCGGTTATAAAAATTGTGTTTTCCAAAAAGCTGGATATTCAGCCACAGATTGTGTTTTTTGAAGCACCGCTGAAAAGCGATTTCCTCAGAACAATCCTTGCCAACTCAATCACACTGACACCTGGCACAATAACTGTTGATGTTGACGAAAACCGTTTCTGCATCCATGCACTGGACTACACACTTGCAGAGGGTATCGAAGATTCAGTTTTTGTACATCTTCTTATGAAAATGGAGGAATCTTATAATGATTAATGAACTTTATAACGGATTTCTTGTTTTGGCTATGTCCATTATGGCACTGATTGCATTTGCATACCTGGCCAGAGCAATTTCAGGCCCAAAATTTTCAGACAGAATTCTGGCTGTAAATGGTATACAGACAATTATTATCCTTATTATATGTATCCTGTCTATTCTCCAGGGCGAAAACTATATTGTGGACATCGCTCTTATTTATGCTATGCTGGGCTTTGTTACAGTAATTATTGTGTGCAAAGCTTATCTGCGCAGCCATCATAAAGATAGGGCAAACGACCTGAACAACCTGAAAGGAGCAGTGAAAAATGATTAAATATATTCTCAGCGCAATTTTTATTGTAATGGGCATTGTTGTTCTTGCCACTGCTATGGTAGGCAACTTCAGATTTGGCTATGTTCTTAACAGAATGCAGGTTGGTGCCACATCTGATACACTGGGTGCCGCACTTATTATTATTGGTCTTATTATCGTTTCCGGTTTCAATGCAACCACAGTAAAACTGATTGTAATGGTAATGTTTCTCTGGTTTGCAAACCCTGTGTCATCACATTTTCTGGCAAGAACAGAAATTATTACAAACGAAAATATTATGCAGGAATGTGAGGTAGTACGTCATGATAGTATTTGAGTCAATTCTTCTCACATTTATGATTATCTGTGCAATCTCTGTTTCTACAACAAAGAACCTGCTTTCCAGCGTAATCATCTTCATGTCCTACAGCCTTATCGCCAGCGTTATCTGGCTGCTGTTGCGTTCACCTGACCTGGCTATCACAGAGGCTGCTGTAGGTGCTGGTGTAACAAGTACACTTATGTTCCTTACACTTAAAAATGTTAACAAACTTAAAGAAGAAGGTGAGGAGGAAGACGATGAATAAATTCATAAATGGCATTATCAAATTTGTTGATGGCGATTTTACAATCACAACAAAGAGAAAAGCAAAACCTGCCCGTAGAAATACAGACCATCACGAACCTACTTTCAAAGAAAGATTTGCAAAGTGGCATGATGAAAAAAGTCCTTCATTCTTCAAAGCGGCTTATGGCGTTGCAAGTATTGTGATCAGTCTTACTATGATAACAATTCTTCTTGTTACAGCTTCATTCCTGCCAGAATACGGCAATCCTAACAACCCAGTAAACAACGAAGTAAGTGAAAGATACATTGAAAAAGGCCTGGAAGAAACAGGCTCTGTAAACATTGTATCCGGTATGATTCTTGACTACCGTGCTTTTGACACACTGGGTGAAAGCCACGTTCTTTTCACTGCATCTGCCGCAGTAATGCTGCTGATGAAGAAAGAAAAGAAGGGTAAAGAAGAATCAAACAAATTCTCACCTAAACGTGATATTATCGTAAAAACTGTAGCCCAGATTATTATTCCTTTCCTGCTGGTTTATGGCGTTTATCTTATGCTTAACGGTCATCTTTCACCAGGTGGCGGCTTCTCTGCAGGTGCCGTAATGGGTGCGGCTCTTATCCTGTTCTCATCAGCATTCGGCTACAAAAAAATTAAAACTGTATTCACAGAAAAATTTATCAAAATTGTAACACTTTGTTCTCTGCTGTTTTATGCAGGAATCAAATGCTATTCATTCTACACAGGTGCAAACCATATTCCTACAGGTATTCCTCTCGGTCAGCCGGGTGCAATTCTGTCCAGTGGTCTTATTCTTCCGCTGAATATTGCAGTAGGTCTTGTTGTTACCTGCACAATGTACAGCTTCTATTCATTGTTCAGTAAGGGGGAAATTTAATTATGGGTCCTAACTTGTTGAATAACTATTTTGAAACCGCTGCGATGATTCTTTTCGGCATCGGCTTCACAACTCTTTTCCTTCAGCCAAACCTTATCAAAAAGGTTATCGGTCTTAACATTATGGACTCTGCCATTTATCTTTTCCTTGCAGCAAAAGGTTATATCAACGGCAGACTTGCTCCTATTGTTGTAAACGGCGTAACAGAAATGGAAGCATATATCAACCCTATTCCAAGCGGTCTTGTTCTTACAGGTATCGTTGTAGGTGTTTCTGTAACAGCTGTTTCACTTTCACTTATCCAGAAACTTTACAAAGAGTATCACACACTGGATATGGATGAAATTCTGACAAAAGTTTCAAAGGAGGGTGAACACTGATGCCATTTGTAGCAAACTTTCCTTTGTTCTGTATAGTTCTCACTCTTGCAGGCAGTGTTACCACCAGCGTTCTCAATGGTAAAAATGCTTTCAGACTCAATACAGTGATTATTTCACTTTGTCTTGTGATGAACTTCTCTCTGCTGGTTTATCTTGTTACAAACCCACAGCAGATTACATATATGATGGGTCATTTCCCAGCTCCTTGGGGTAACGAAACACGTTTTGGCCCGCTTGAAGCCCTTGTTGCAACAGTTTTCTGTTTTGTAATGCTGGTTTCACTTATCAGCGGTAAAACAGATATTTTTGAAGATGTAAAATCAGACAGAGTAAATATTTTCTATGTTATGATCAATCTTCTGATGTCATCACTGCTGGCCCTCGTTTATACAAACGACCTTTTTACAGCCTATGTTTTTGTTGAAATCAACACTCTGGCAGCATGCGCAGTTGTAATGGCAAAAGAAAACGGCAAAACCATCAGTGCCACAATCAGATATCTGATTATGAGCCTGCTGGGCAGTGGTCTGTTCCTTATGTCAATTATCCTGCTGTATGACCTTACAGGTCATCTGCTGATGGTAAACATTCACGAAAGTCTGGTGCAGCTGATGTCAGGCGGTGACTATATGTTCCCTGTAACAATTATCATCGGCCTTATGTCAGTAGGTATGGCTATGAAAAGCGCACTTTTCCCATTCCACACCTGGCTGTCACACGCCCACGGCAGTGCCACAACAGCTTCATCATCCATACTTTCAGGCCTTGTTCTCAAAGGCTATATCATCCTGCTTATCAAAGTTTATTACAGAGTTATCGGTATTGAGATTGCTTCACAGATGAAAGTTCTCAATATACTGTTTATCTTTGGTGTGTTTGGTATGATCATCGGTTCTATCGATGCTATCGGCGAAACACATATCAAACGTATGATCGCTTTCTCATCAGTAGCACAGATGGGGTATATATATGTTGGTATCAGCCTTGGTACAGAAGCAGGTTTTGTTGCAGC